>CALHBU010000019.1 GCA_937930655.1 uncultured Acidimicrobiales bacterium
GCTCGACCAAGAACTGCCAGTTTTGTGGGCTAGGGGCGGTAGGTGAAGGCCGAGGGGCCGGTCTTCAGCGAACGTTGCGCCAGGGCGACCCACTCGCACAACATGGGCCGGGTGTCCCGGGGATCGATGATCTCCTCGATCTCGAAGTACTCGGCCGATCGGTGGGGCGAGCGGACTCTGTTGAGCCGTTCGGTGATCTGGTCGAGCATGGTGTCAGGATCGTCGGAGTCAGCCAGGTCAGCCTTGTAGGCCACTTCGATGCCACCCTCGATGGGCAGCGAGCCCCAGTCGCCGCTCGGCCAGGCGTAGCGGAAACTGTGCGAGCCCGGCTTGGTGTTGGCCGCACCGGCCACGCCGAACGCCTTCCGAACAACGACACAGGCGAAGGGAACGGTGGCCTGGCCAAGGGCAGCCAGCGCAGCCGATCCGTAGCGAATGGTCGCTTGCTCCTCTGAGTCCTTGCCAATGACAAAGCCCGGGCAGTCCTCGAAGTGCACCACCGGCAGATGGAAGGTAGAGGCCAAGTCGAGGAGGCGGATGAGTTTGCGGGCGGCATCGGCCGTCCAGCCGCCGCCATAGATGCGCGGGTCTTCGGCAAATACGGCAACCGGGTAGCCATCGAGGTGGGCTAGGCCGGTGATGATCGACTGGCCCCAGTTTCGACCGATCTCGAAGAACGACTCGTCATCGAGAACATCAGTGAGGATGGAACGCATGTCGTAGGCGGCCCGGGCCCCTCGTGGCACGACGGAGAGCAGGCGTTCCTCCCGCCGGTCACGCGAGTCGGTTGGCTCCACCCGTGGGGGCAGCTCGTTGATGTTTCCCGGCAGATAGTAGAGAAACTGACGGGCTCGGAAGAAGGCTTCGTCCTCGGTGTCGACGACGTCGTCGATAGCCCCGTTGCTGGTGTGGAGATCGGCGTGACCAAGCTCTTCCTTGGAGACGTCACCCAGAGCCGCGTGTTTCACCAGGGCTGGTCCGGCAATCATCATCTGAGCAGTGTCCCGGACAATCACCGAATAATGCGACGTTGTGACTCGGGCTGCACCGATGCCGGCAACCGAACCAAGAGCCAACGACACCGAGGGAGCGACGCCAAGGTGGTTGACGATGGTCTCCCACCCGGCCAGTTCGGGAATGTACGTGCGACCGGCCATCTCGATGGTCTTCACCGAGCCGCCACCGCCCATGCCGTCGACAAGGCGGATGTGGGGAAGCTCCATTTCGAAGGCCAGGCCTTCGGCCTTGGCTCGCTTGGCCGGGATAGTCGACTCGGCCGAGCCACCCCGCACCGTGAAGTCGTCGCCCGAGACCAGGGCCGGCCGGCCATCGATCTCGGCTAGACCGAAGAGGAAGTTGGATGGGGTGAAGGCCACAAGGTTGCCTTCGTCGTCGTACTCGGCGGCCCCCGCCGTTTTGCCGATCTCGTGGAAGGTGTCGGGGTCGCAGATCTCCTCGATCCGCTCCCGGATGGTCATCTTTCCGTAGAAGTGCTGCCGCTCGACCTTGTCCTCGCCACCCAGTTCTTCGGCCAGTTGCTCCCGTTCCCGGAGTTCGTCGACCTCGGGCTGCCAGCTCTTGTCATTCATCCGAGCTCGCCTCGGAGGCGGTCGTGAAGCAGACCCAGTTGTTCGGTGATGGCATCGACGCTGCGGGCACCGGCCTGGAAGATGGCCGTGCCGTTGAGGGCCAACCATTCGAAGCCCAGACCGTGGAGCTCGACAGCTCGGGCGGTGACGGCATCGAGATCGGCATAGAACATCTTGCCTGCCTCGTCGGTCGGTGGTGGTTGGAGCATCATTTGCATGCCGATGGCGTCGGGGTCGCGCCCGGCTTCCTCGGCCAGCTGGCGAATATCGTCCCGGGCTCTGGTGACCTGCTCGTTGGTGCCAACCGCTGAACCCATCCACCCGTCGCCCAAGGTCGCGGCCCGACGACGGGCGGCCGCCGACAGGCCACCGATCCAAATTGGCAGGTCGGCTCCCTGCGGCGGCTTCGGTTCCATCGCCATGGCGAGCGTCGGATAAAAGTCGCTCTCGAAGTCGACCTGGGAATCGGCAAAGTACGCCCGCAGCAGCGCAATAGCTTCGTCCATGCGCTTGCCCCGGTTTCGGAACGACTCGTGCAGTGCGTCGTACTCAGACTCCTGCCAGCCGACACCAACGCCAAGACGAACCCGACCGTTGGACAGCATGTCCATGGTGCTCACCTGTTTGGCCACAAGGGCCGGCTGGCGCTGCGGGAGCACCAGCACTTCGGTGGCCAGCGTGACCCGTTCGGTGCAAGCCGCCAACCAGGTCATGAGGACGAACGCCTCGAGCACCGGCATCTGTGGCGGGTAACGGGAGTCGTCACGATCAGGGTGGTTGTAGCCCATCACCACGTGATCGAAGACCGCTATGTCGTCGTAGCCGATCTGTTCGATTGCCGTGCCTAGTTGACGGACCTTGTCGGGCCCCTCCCGGAAGGCGACGCTCGGAAACTCGACCGACAGCTTCACTGGAGCGCTCAACCGCCGCCACCTTCCAGTTCCCGGAACTTCTTCAGCGCCCGCCGATGATCGTTGGCCCCCGAGCCGATCACACCACCGTCTCGTGCCGCCTTGACTTCTTTTTCCAGCTCGGCGAGCAGGTCATGCACATTGTCGCCCGCTGCTGCGTTCAACACCGCGTTGTAGGCCACGTGGACGTTGCCAAGGCTCTCCTGCACCTCAATGAACTCCTTCTCGACCTTGGCCCACGCCGCCGATGTTTCGTCATCCATACGAGACTCCGAGGCCAGCTCGGGCGTCGTTCTGCACGCCGTAGTTCGGAATCGGGTAGCGAAGCCCGTTACGAGACAGCGCTTCGAGCCCGGCGATGGCCTTTGGCAGAAAACGCGGTGGTGTAGCCATAAGGAGCTCGTCGTCCTGCACACCGCCGTAGCGGCGCTCAGCGAAACACGGAATGGAGACACTTGGCTCGTCCATGCTGAGGGCCCGGCCCCAGGAGTCGGCGCATGCGGACTCGCCAACACAGCCCCATTCAAAGTTCTTGTAGCCCGACCATTGGAGACCGTTGATGAGGAGGATCATCTGAGCTGGCGTGGCGTAGATAAGACAGATGTCCGGTGGGTCGAGGCGGCCGGTGACCAGCGGCGACACCGCCATAGCCTGATACTTCCCGAATTCAACGGTGTGCATTGCTTCTTGGTGGGCGTTTGAGTCCTCGAGTGTTTCGAACCACACCCCGGCCATGCGATCACCGGAAAGCCATTCATCGTCCCGGGGGTGAAGGCCGAGTACCGCGCCGCACTGAGCGCCAACCAGGTCGTCGTTGGTGATACCCACCGTCCAGTTGAGGCGAGATGCCATGCCGACGATCTGATCGGTTGTATGGATGTCCTTTGGCCGCCGGATCTTTGGGATGGCCTCCATGTCTTCCCTGGTGGCGAACATCGACATACCAATGGGTGTCGTCCGCAGCCGCAACAGGCGGTTGAGGTCGTCCACCAGCTTCGGCCAATCAATCGGTGCCCCGTCGAGGTGCACATTCTGTTCACTCTGTTTCTGATCGCTCATGGCTCACCTATCCACTGTGGTCGTGGTCGGCACGTTACTCTCCCACCCCGTCTGGCTCTAACGGAGCGGGCCAGGTTCGCCCCCCTACCTCATGGTCGGCCCGAATCTGCCGACCGGATGGACATGAGGAGTCTTCGGAACAGGGTGGCAATCGGCATCCTCGTCGCGCTCCCGTTCGCAGCGTGCTCTTCTGACCCCGCCACCACCACTCCGGCAGCGGAGGATTCCCCGCCCTCCACCGACTTGGCCCTAACTGATGACTCGGACCTGTTGCTCATCGACGAACCACCGGCCACCACGCTTGCCGTCGACGGCCCCCTGATTCGCTTCGAAGCGATGTGGGTTTGTGAGCTACAACGTCGGACCTTCACCACCCCCGACGCGGTCGATCAAGCGTTGGAAGAAGCACTGGATGAAGCCGGTCTGAAGCAGGCGGACTACGAGACATTTCGGGCACGCGTGAACGTCGAGCAGGAGCTCCGTGACTCGATTCTCTTCGCCTACCAGGAAACGTGTGTCCTGCGATGAGGGCGCAACCGACAACCGGTGTTGCTTCTTCGCTCGCCTCGTGGTTGGGGTTGGCTTTCTGCCTCACCATTCTGCTCATTCACAGCACCACCCTTAGGAGCGGAGCCGAGACCGAGACCAAGGGCAGTCCCCGCTTTCTCGCCGCATCATCGACCGGATGGGTCGAGGGAGAGAGTCGTTGGGTCAGTCTTCCGTGGCTCGCCACCGAAGGGATTCAGGATTTCAGGGTGACGGCGTTATCGACTGCTCCTGGGGTCAGGGTCACCTACCAACAGGAAACATTGGATCATGCCGCCCCTCAATTCGGACCCGATCTTGGGGCCAACGAGGTCGACGTCACCATGCTCCAGGTCTCGACGACCACCGCCACCCCTGAGTCGTGGGAGCTCGAGGTCTCGGCCAGCTGGGAGTATCGAGGCCGCCGCCATGAGGGGGCGACCGTCATCAAGGTGACGACCATAAGCGCGGTGACCGAGAACCCTCTCCAGCCCCTCATTGATGATGCAACGGTCACCGCGTCAGGAGATGGCACCGACAACTGGGTTGATCTTGCCTACCTGGGGTTGGCTGACCTGACCACCAATGTCGAGGTGAGCGTGGAAGGCGACCTGCCGGTCCAGTACACGAGCAAGCTTTTCTCCAGTCTCGACCACGGCGACGAGCTCGTCCGGGGCGAGATCGACTCGGCCCGGATCTGGTTCGATCCCAATCGGCTCGGGGCTGGCAGTCACGAACTCACCGTGACGCTTCAGTACACAATCGATGCCAGCACCGCAGTCCAGGTGGTTTCCCATCCCCTGCTGATCACGGTCGAGTAGGAGTTACTCGACCGGGTAGAGCGTTTGCAGGAAGGTGACGAGGGCGGGGGCAACGCCACCCTTTTTCATCAACCCAACCTGTAGTTGGCCGCCTTCTTCACCGTATTCCTCTGGCTTCCAGAGACCGTTGGGGAAGAGCCGTTCGAAGCGAACCTCCTCCGAGATCTTGAGGCGAGCGGGGCCAAGTTTGGCGATCCATTCCGGCCCTCCGAATCCGTTGCCCTTGACCACGACAAGGTCCCGGATACCGAGC
Source organism: uncultured Acidimicrobiales bacterium (assembly GCA_937930655.1). Lineage (GTDB taxonomy): Bacteria > Actinomycetota > Acidimicrobiia > Acidimicrobiales > SZUA-35 > JAHECQ01. The sequence goes on from CALHBU010000019.1 coordinate 5,159, forward strand.
CGTGAGCATTCGGCCCGGAGCAACGCCACTTCGAGGAGACGTTCGGCCGGTTCCGGTACTGGGCCGAACCGATCGGCCCACTCGGTCTTGATGTCCTCGACTTCATCAGCCGAGGTGACAGAAGCCAGGCGACGGTAAGCCTCCAGTCGCTGCTTCTCCATCGTTACGTACTCGGCGGGAAGACTGGCATCGACCGGGACGTCGAGTTTGATCTCGACAACCTCGGCCAGGGGGGTGCCGTTGAGCTCGGCCACAGCCTCGGTAACCAACTGGCAGTAGAGGTCGTAGCCCACGGCGGCGATGTGACCGGACTGGCCCGTTCCGAGCAAATTGCCGGCACCACGTATTTCGAGATCCCGCATGGCGATCCGGAAACCGGCACCCAACTCCGTTGCCTCACCAATGGTCTTGAGGCGCTCATAGGCCTCCTCCGACAGCGCGGCGTCGGGACGAGTGAACAGGTAGGCGTAGGCCCTACTGCCCGATCGTCCGACCCGACCCCGAAGCTGATGGAGCTGACCGAGGCCGAGCAGTTCGGCCCGGTCGACCACCAGCGTGTTCACGCTGGGCATGTCGATGCCGGACTCGATGATGGTCGTGCACACCAGGACGTCGTAGTTGCCGTCCCAGAAGTCGAGCACGATTCCTTCGAGGCTTCCTTCGTCCATCTGCCCATGAGCCACCGCGACCCGGGCCTCGGGCACCAGCTCGCGGATCTCGGCCGCCACCTTCTCGATGCTTTGGACCCGGTTGTGGACGTAGAACACCTGACCTTCCCGTAGAAGCTCCCGTCGTATGGCCTCGCCAACCGCCCGCTCGTCGTACTCGCCGACGTACGTGAGGATCGGTTGACGGTCGGCCGGCGGGGTGTTCAGGTTCGACAGATCACGAATACCGGTGAGACTCATCTCCAGGGTCCGGGGGATCGGTGTTGCCGTGAGGGTGAGGACGTCGACTTCGGCCTTGAACTGTTTGATGGCTTCCTTATGGGACACGCCAAAGCGTTGCTCTTCGTCGACCACAAGCA
>CALHBU010000020.1 GCA_937930655.1 uncultured Acidimicrobiales bacterium
AGTTTGGCTTCGCAAAGATCGGTGAGAGATCCAGCGGCGATGGTGGCCTGCATGGTGATGATCACGTGACTGGCGATCAAGAATTCCCAGTGTTGTGACAGCCCCGTGCAGAGGTAGTTCCACAGCACGTCATCGGAGGAATCCATGGGTGGTGCCTCGGACCGATACTGGTCGACGGTCCGACGCATTTCATCCAGCAGCGGGACCTTCCGAGCGGTCAGAGTCTTCAGCGCCGTCCGAACCACCCGGACTGTGGCCTGTCGGTTGACATCTCCGTCCCTGGGCTCGTAGGAGGGGACGTCTGCGTCGCCCAGGAACTGCTTGTCAATGACATCGACGGCCAGGCCCGGGGTTCGAACGCCGAGCAGTCGGATAATGCTGGCGTTGAAGTACGCGTAGCCGCCGAAGACGCCGACGATGACGAAGTCGCCTGGTCCGTAGTCATCTGGGGTCACGAAACCAACGGCTTCGGCGGCGGCCCGCCACGCCCTCTCGCTGGCCAGGCCGGCAAGGTCCCACTCGAGCGGTAGAACAACATCGGGATAGACCTCGCCGATGTTTCCCCGGGTGTAGAGCGGCCAGTGACTACTGGGAGTCCCATCGGCCGGCCAGGCGACATCGATCATTCGTCGAGCCTAGGCGGCTGGCGTATGGTCGAATAGAGCCACCTGATGCCGTCGATCGTCGACGGCCCGTAGCGAAGGAGCCACCATGCCGGCACTCCATCCCAAAGGCGTCAACCATCTGGCGCTGTCGACAAGGGACATGAAAGGCCAACTGGAGTTTTGGTGTGACGTCCTCGGGTGTCCCCTCAAGGCCCTCTATTGGATGCACGGGGTCGAGGGGACCTTCCATGGCTTCATCGAACTCGACGAAGACAGCTATGTCGCTTTCGTCCAGCACCCCGACAACGGAAAAGACATTGAGTACGGGGTTACCCACGCCGGTAACCCGGGGGCGCCGGTTACTGCCGGGGCCATGCAACATGTGGCGTTCCATGTCGACAATATGGAGGACCTGCTGGCCATGCGGGACCGTATCCGCGACCGCGGAATTCAGGTGCTGGGGCCAATGGATCATGGCTTCATCCAGTCCATTTACTTCGCCGGCCCGGAGGGCCTGAGCCTCGAGGTAGCGACCGGGTCGGCCATCGACGAGCGAGCATGGATCGATCCAGAGGTCAGAGATCTGTGCGGGATCTCCGAAGAAGAGGTAGCGGCCCTAACCAAACCGGCCGACTATCAGCGTCCGTCAGATCCGGTACCCCAACCGGCGTTCGACGAGGACAAGCCCCACATGAACTATCCGCCCGGTGTTATCAACGCAGTGATGGGTCGAAGCGACGAAGAGGTGTGGGAGAAAGCCAGCGAGACAACTCCGCCGGTCAAGGTTGACTGAACTCGTCGACCAGCGCCTGGTGCTTTTCGACGAATCGATGGTGCTTTTCGGCCTCGTCGGGAGCGCCAAAGACGATCCGCTGGATCCCCAGGTCTTGGTACTGGGCCAGCGTTTCGGCCTTCGGTGAGCTGAAGAGGTACATGGAGACCGGGACCGAGTCAGGGTCTCGGCCCGCGCCTTCGACGGCCTCTCGGAACCACTGCAGTCCCTGACCGACGTCTCGGAAGCCAATGTCGATGGGGCACCACTCGTCGGCGTACTCGGCAACGTGGCGCAGCCCGATACGACCCTGACATCCCAACAGAACAGGCGGCCCACCTTGCTGGATCGGCTTGGGGTAGACCCAGCACGGATCGAAGTTGACGTGATCGCCGTTGAACCCCGACTCCTCGGTGGTCCAGAGCTGGCGGAGGGCAGTGACCGTTTCTCGCATGGCGTTGTACCGCTGGCTCCATGGCACTGGCGAGACGTTGGCTAGTTCCTCCACGTTCCAACCGACACCGACCCCGAACTGAAATCTGCCGCCAGACACATCATCGAGGCTTGCTACTGACTTGGCGAGATCGAGAATCTCATGCTCGAGAAGGAGGCACACACCGGTGATCAGTTGCAGGTTGGTCGTTGTGGCCGATGCGGCAGCCAGCGAGACGAACGGGTCTCGCATATGCCAGTACATACGGGGAAGGTCGTAACCGCTCGGGTGAGGGGTTTCTCGGCTGGCTGGAATGTTGCTGTGCTCTCCTACCCAGAGTGAGTCGTAGCCCCGAGATTCGGCATCAGCCGCCATTTCGGCGGCCGGAACCCCATAGGAGCTGTTGGGAGACGACAGTCCAATCCTCATTTCACCAGTCTTGTCGTCGATGGGGGGAGATGCGAATAGTGGTGCCTGGTCTTCTCGCCGGGTTGCTGGTGGCTGTGGGCTGCTCGGCCGACGAAGATACTGCTCCGGAAGTCGTCGTGTTGGTTCCCACCACTGAGGAGGGGTACGTCGATGATTGGCGCACCGCTAGCTGGCCGCGCGCTGCTGAACGAGATGAGAACGCCCAGGCCCAGCCAGCGACGCCCGAGGCCGACGATCCCACCCAATCGCAGGAGCAGACCGATTCCAGTCCCTTAGCTGATGACGCCACTCCTGCGACTGAGAATGCCACCGACGAGGGACCGCCCGTCACCTTGGCCTTCGACGACGAGCCCGCTGAGAATGATCCGGCCGACGACGTTGCCGCCGGCTGGCCCTGCGATTCGGTGAATGACATGCGGGAAGTCCTGCAGTGGTCCAACGCCACCTTCAGTGAAGGAAGCAAAGGGTCGGTGGAGGAGATGCCCAATAACTTCCGGGCCGCAGTGGAGGCGGCGCAGAGCCGAGACGCCGAACTGCGGGCCGCGGTTGCGTCGGCGGCGCTTGCTCAGCCTGACCTGGCCCAGGACTTCGAGACATTGGAAGAACGACATCTGTGGGTCATGGGCGAGTTCGAGCAGGTCGGCAACCGGGCCAACGATGCCTATGAGATCAATACCATGGGTCTTGAGGTTTTCGATTCGCCAGCGGGCGTTGAGTGGGCGGCCCGGGTTGACGTGGCAAAGTCCAACATCGACAACCAACTGGTACCCGAGTGTGGCGTCGCGTTCGACGATCCGGTGAGTTAGCACCGAAGCGTTAGGCCGCTGGGTACATCGAGTAGCGATAGCGTTTCGGTGTGCGACGTGCTGAGACCATCGTTTCGGTCGTCACCGGTCTTCCCCGACCGCGGTGGCGAGGTCTTCTTCATGCGTGGGCGTTCTGGCTGAGTATCCCGGCTGTCGCCGCGCTGACGATGTCTACCGATCAGCCATCGAGCAGGGCTGCGGTGGCGGTGTATGGAGCCAGCGTTCTCGCAGTGTTCGGGGTGTCGGCTGCCTACCACCGACTAGCCCGCACCGAACGCGCCCAACGTCTCATGCGTCGGCTGGATCATTCGATGATCTTCGTTCTGATCGCCGGGACCTACACCCCTGTGTGCTTGGTCGCCCTTCCGCCGCGGTGGTGGGGCCCGCTTCTGGCCATCGTGTGGACGACGACGTTGGTTGGCATTGCATTGAAGGTGTGGGGCACGGCGCAGATCATGCGGATAAGTAACGCGCTCTATGTGATTCTCGGCTGGTTGGCCCTGGTGGCACTTCCGGTCTTCTTGCGAACCGTCACCCGTCCCGCCCTTGGGCTGATGATTCTCGGCGGAGTGCTCTACTCGGTCGGTGCAATCATCTTCTTCCTCCGTCGACCAGATCCAAGCCCGTCAGTGTTTGGCTACCACGAGGTCTGGCACCTGTTCACTCTGCTAGCTGGAGCTAGCCACTTTGGTATGGTCGCCCTGGTCGTTAGCTGAGTCGGTCTGAGTTATCAGGCCCAAAAAGGTCTCCATGGTGGTGGCTTGGCTGAACAGGAAGCCCTGGGCCATCGTGCAGCCCATGTCCAGCAGCATGTCTGCTTGTTCTCGTTCCTCGACGCCTTCGGCCACCACCCGGTGGCCGAGTTGGTCGGCGAGGCCGATGATGGTGCTGGCTATCACGTGGTCCTTCGAGTTGGACAGTGCTCGCTGAACGAAGGTGCGGTCGACTTTGAGCTCATGGACCGGAAGGTCCCGTAACCGTTCGAGGGACGAGAATCCGGTACCGAAGTCGTCGATGGCAAACTCGACGCCGGCATCGGCCAACTCCTGAATGGCGGCCAACACCGAGTCGTTGTTGTCATGGAGGTCTTGCTCGGTGACCTCGAGGATGAGGTACCGAGGAGCGACACCATGCCGGTCGAGGGTTTCCCGCACTCGGGCTGCGAAACCCTGGTCCTGGAGCGATCGGATCGAGACGTTTACTGCGATCTGAAGATCATGGCCGAGTGAAGAACAAGCTTTGGCGCACACCACTCCTTGCTCGATCATCTGGTCGGTGAAGCGGCGGTGGGCCTCGGAAACATCGAGGAGATGGAGGAAGGAGTTGGGTGAAAGAAGACCCTGCTCGGGATGTTCCCAGCGGGCCAGACCCTCGGCCCCAACAACGGCCCCGGTTTCCAGGTCTACCTTCGGTTGGAAATGGAGCCTGATGTGCTCATCGTCAAGGGCACTGACCAGTTCAGCCCCGAGCGTGGCGTCGCCGACAGAGGCTCGCTCAAGCTCGGCGGTGAAGAATCGAACAGCCGAACGGATTCGCTTGGCCTCATACATAGCGATGTCGGCCTGGCGTAGGAGGGTTCCGGCTGAGACTTGGTCGTCCCTGGCTATCACCACGCCGGTTGACGCCGGAGCCGCCACGGTCACTCCTCGGATGGTGAGTGGTTCGGCCAGGCTCCTGGAAAGTCGACTGGCCAGCTCATCGGCCCGCTCCTCGTTCGCTACGCCTTTGGCAATCACTGCGAACTCATCGCCACCGAGCCGGATGACGATGTCCTCGGGACGAACGGCTGCGGTGAGCCGCTTGGCCTGTTCGCACAGGATTTCGTCGCCGAAGTGGTGGCCGAGTGTGTCGTTGATCTCCTTGAAGCGGTTCATGTCGAGCATGAGAAGGGCAAACGGTGCCGACGCCAGGAGAAGCTCATCCATGGCTTCGCCCAGGACGATTCGGTTGAACAGCCCTGTCAGCTGATCGTGACGAGCCTGGTATCGCAGCCGCTGGTTTGCCTCTTCCAGGTCGGTTACGTCGAAGGACAAACCCCGAAGCATTGGTTGACCCTCGTGGCTGATCTCCATTCGGGAGATGTCCCGGATCCAGGTGTAGGTGCCGTCCGGACGCCGTATGCGCCCCGTTCGGTCGAACTGTTGGCCGACCTCGGCCAGGTCGGTGTCGACCCAGAAGTTGGCGAGGTCGTCAGGGTGAACGATTCGCTGGTGGTCCATCGTCAGCCACTCTCCAGATGTCCACCCAGTAACGGTCTCCACATCGCCGAGTACCTGGCTGATGCCATTGCGATCGGTGTCGGCCAGATGTGAGATGGCGCCGGTGGCGCTCAACGCGGCTTCCAGGTCGTGTCGGGTGTAGGCCAGTGATCGCCGAATTGCCCGGCCGTACTCGTACGCGGTGAAGGTAACCGGTGGCATAACGATGGCCGCAAGTTGCCATTGTTGACCCACGGCCGCTCCGACCAGAACGGCGGCGATGATGTTGCCGGCAGCGACTGGCAGGTACCTCCGCGGCCGCATACGTAGTGCATGGATCGACAGGCCACCCTGGAGCCCTACGACGCCAAACGCCCAGGCGTTTGGTTCGAGGGCCGAGATGGCGAGGACAACGGCGAGATCGGCCACGCTTTCGCGGCAGCTGCTGCCAGCAGCTGGCATCTTGTGGCCTTCGATGATCGCCACGATGCCGGCCAGAACCACAACTGCCATGATCGCGGTCCCGCGGGCCAGTTCGAACAAGGGCACAACCAAGGCGATGGCGAGGAGGAAGTAGCCGATTCTGGCCCTGGAGCTGAGGCCATCGTGGGCTCGGCTCAGCTCACTGAAGTCGCTCTCGACAACCAGATCGGTTGCCTGAGTAGTCCGCCCGGGCATTCTCACATCTGTTAGTAACGGCACGGTTGGCTGCTACCTGAGACTCGAAAGAAACTGAAGGCCACAATCGGGGCGATTCTGGCCATCTCTTCTGGAGATGGAGGTCGGTTCACCCAGAGTTAACGCACATCACCAGGCCGGCCTCATCTACCCGTCGGTAGGATCCGACCGCTCCCGTCGCGAGATGGTGGCTGGGCAACAACAAAGCAAACTGAACCTGGGAGATGGTTTCACATGAACGAACGAACTTGGTACCGCCTGTTGGCCGTGCTCTTTGGCTTGGCGCTGGTCGCCAGCGCCTGCGGCGGCGATAGCAGCGACGAGAATGGCGGCTCCGACAGCACCGAGGGTGGTGATGATGGCGATGGTGGGACCGTCGAGCTGACACAGGATGGTGGTCGAATGGCTGCGGTCCTCGAGCGAGGAACGCTCATCTGTGGTGGCAATGACACCCTTCCTGGCTTCGGAATCGTCGACGATGCCGGTGAGTTCAGCGGTTTCGACATTGACTTCTGCCGAGTAGTCGCAGCTGGCGTGCTTGGTGACGCCGACGCGGTCGACTATGTACCACTCACCGCCGAGCAGCGGTTCACCGCGCTCCAGTCCGGAGAGGTCGACGTCCTCATCCGCAACACCACCTGGACTGCCACCCGCGATGGTCAAGAGGGCGCAAACTTCCTGTTCACCACCTTCTTCGACGGACAGGGCCTGATGGTGCCTGCCAGCACCGGCTTCACCACCCTGGAAGATCTAGCCGATGCCAGCATCTGCGTCCTCTCCGGGACCACCACCGAACTCAACCTGAACTCGGTGTTCAGCGCCCGGGGCATTCCTTTCAATCCGGTGGTGTTCGAGGACAACAACGCTCTTCGCCCCGCATACGAAGAGGGACAGTGCGAAGCCTGGACCTCCGACGCATCACAGCTGGCCGCTTTCAAGTCAGCCATCGAGGGTGAAGGCGGCGATGAGCAGTTCATCATGGCCGAGATCATCTCCAAGGAGCCGCTTGGCCCGGTGGTTGCTGATGGCGACACCGAGTGGGCCCAGGCGGTGAACTGGTCGGTTATGGCCACCGTGCAAGCCTGGGAGTTCGGCCTCGATTCGGGCAACATCGGAAGCTACTCCGGCGATGACCCCAACATCCTCAACTTCCTGGGAACCGACGGCTTCGATCCCGGCATCGGCCTCGCCCCGGACTTCGCGGTCCAGGTTGTGAGCCAGGTCGGAAACTACGAGGAGATCTACAACGCCAACATCATCCCCATTGGTCTTCAGCTCTCTGGCTCGCCCAATGACATCTGGACCAACGGTGGCCTGATGTACGTGCCGCCCTATCGCTAAACAGGTGGTAAAGAACTGACGCTCGCTGAGCGAGCCGTGCATGGTTCGGGGCCGACCTTTGGTCGGCCCCGGGCCGTTCTCGCCTTCTCAGGAAAG
>CALHBU010000021.1 GCA_937930655.1 uncultured Acidimicrobiales bacterium
GTCTTCTGTCTGGAGCGGTATGGCTGGCGAGCAACCTCGTTCGGCTCAGGCATTGTCGCCATGGTGCTGGTCTTCGGCTTGGCCCAGCTCATGCACCGCCATCCCCATGACATTGGCCAGGAGGTCGACGGCGGCGATCAGGTGCTGGCCGATGGCACGGTGGTCAAGCGAGACCCGACACTGGACTTCACCCTGGAACAAGCGGTGCGAACCAAGGCCTTCTGGTTTCTGAACCTTGGTCATGCCACCGCCCTTCTGGTGGTCGGTTCCACCATGACCCACCTCTCGGTCTACCTGACTGAGGAGCAGGGATTCACACTGCAACAGGCCGGATTCGTCGGCGGCACACTTCTGATGCTTCAACTGGTCGGTCAGCTGATCGGAGGCGCCCTCGGCGACCTCATGAACAAGCAGATCCTGGCCATCATCGCCATGGTCGGTCACGTCACCGGGATGCTGTTGTTCACCTTCGCCTCGGCCAAGTGGATGATCTGGGCCTTCGTACCCTTCCACGGCATGGCGTGGGGTCTCCGCGGGCCCCTGATGCAGGCAATGCGAGCCGACTACTTCGGACCCAGCTCGTTCGGCCGCATCATGGGCTGGTCGTCGATGATCATGATGCTGGGCACCATGAGCGGCCCGTTGATCGTTGGCTTTCTACGGGACAGCACCGGCAGCTTCACCCCCGGGTTCGCACTGGTCACCGCGTTGGCCAGCATCGCGGTCATCTTTTTCGCCTTCGCCAGCAAACCGACCCATCCGGATCTGACATCGTGATGACTAAGACCGGCCGACCCGTAGCCAGCGATGCGGATGCTGGTGTTTGACTCAGCTACCCATGACGGCGCTAACGAGCTCGGTATCTAGATAGGCCAGCGCCTCGACGACCTCGCCGTCGGACATTGTCATTACCCAACAATACGTCTGCTCATAGGGCCGACCGCCCGTGGTCTCGGCGCTCCCCTCCCACTGAAGGAACACCTTGTCCCCCGCAGCACGGACATCGACGATCTTCGCAATCACAGGACCAGCGAACATCGCCGTCAGCCTGCCCGCTGCCTTCTCTATGAAAGCCGACTTGGTGGTGTATGTGCCTGAGATCGGTGTCGACCCGATCACCGTCCAGCAGACGTCATCAGCCACGAGGCCAAAGAACGGTCTCGAGTCGCCCTGCTCCCAGCTCTCGAAGGCGGAACGTACAGACTCGCAGTTCTCGTCGGTGATGCCCATGGGCCCGACGTTAGAGACACGAGCGCAACCTGTCACCCGACCTGACGATCTAGGGCAGTGGATCATTTAAGCGCCGTTCGAGCAGGCGATTGAATTCGTCAGAGCCCTCGTAGGCAGCCCAGTGCCCGACCCCGGGCAGCACGTCAAACCCTTGGGCCCCGACCTCAGAGCTGGTGAAGTGCTGGCGTATCGATGCCAGATCGGGATGGGCGGCGACATCGTCCTCGCCCCAGATGCCATACAGCGGGCAGGTCACTCGACCGAGCGCTTCGGCCAGCGTCCCGGCCCGGGCAACCTTTCGGCTACCCAACCTCGAGCGGCGGAGATTGTCGTGATGGACTCGCAGCGCCAGCGGATCGATTCGGTCCGAGTCAGCCATCATGAGGAGCCCCAAATTGACTCGGTGCTGTTCGCGAGCCTCGTCAAAACCGAGCGACGGGTCGACGGCGGTGACCTCGTTGGCTGGTCCATCAGATCCCAGGCCAAAGGGTGGCGACCCAACGATCACGAGGCAACGCACGAGTTCGCCAAAGTTGGCAGCAAGGTGGCCGGCCAAGATGCCACCAAAGGAGAATCCAATGAGGTCCACAGCTTCGTCAGGCCCGACCAGTTGCTCGAGACCGCGGGCGACAATCTCAGCCAAGCTGTCCGCGTCATACGGTTCCGGTGGGTCGGGGGAATCGCCCAAACCCGGTAGGTCCGCCGCAAGCACCGTCCGATCCTTCATGAACCAGGGAATGGTGTGGATCCAATGGGTCCACGAACCCGAGCCACCATGCAGCAAGACCAGCGGCCGACCCTCACCCCATCGATGCCAGACCATTCCGCCAACGTCGCTCTGCGTCTCGAGGCGATCGGCGCTGGCCGCCAAGCGCTCTACATGAGCTTGCGCTGTTGCATCGTCTGGTGGTGACTTCATCAGCTGGTGAAGGAGGCAAAGTCGTCGACCGGCGCACGATCCATACGGACGGTGTTGATGTGGGCGTCAGGGTCCTCATAGCCGAACGACAGGCCGAACATGATCTCGTTCTCCTCGGGCATGTCGGCGATCTCTCGCACCGGGTCGGGATAGCCAGCTAGTGAGCCCTGGGCGATACAACCGAGTCCCTTCTCGACCATCACCAACATGACGGCCTGGAGGAAGATGCCCATATCGACCGCCTGGGGAAAGGCGAACCCCCGAGGCATGGAGAAGAAGGCAACGTGGGGGGCGTCGAAGAACTCGAAGTTCTTCCGAGCAATCCGCATGCGCCCTTCGGTGTCTTTCCGCTCAACGCCCATCGTCTCGTAGTAGCCAAAGCCGCAGGCTCGGCGCCGATCGAGGTACACCCCGTGCATCTCGGCGTCGCCGGGGAAGCCACGTTTCTGGGCAACCCCGGTATCGAACAGTTCGCAGAGCTCCTTGCGGAGCCGGTCGCGGGCGTCACCAGAAACCACCGCAACATGCCACGGCTGGGTGTTGGTACCCGACGCCGCCAGACGGGCGATGTCGAACACCTCTCGTATCAACTCCTCCGGCACCGGCTCGGGTTTGTAGCCGCGCACGGAGTAGCGAGTTTGCAAAGCTTCGGAGACGTTCACCGGGCCATTCTGATCGGTGAGCCCACGTACTGCGAAACTCCTTTGTTGGTAGCTGCCTACAAGCCGGGAATGTTTGTGAAGTCAGGCTCCCGCTTGTCGATGAAGGCGGCAACCGCCTCTCGATTGGCTGGACCCCCCATCAGCGGACCGTAGGCAACAAGCTCCCGCTTGTGGGCGGCCAGCGCGGCCTCGGTCCGACCGGCGTCGAGCATGAGTTGCTTGGTTGCCACCAGCGACGGAATCGGGTTGGCTGCCATTTCGGCTGCAACGCTCATGGTCTCGGCCATCAGGTCCTCTGGTTCGCAGACCTTCCACACGAGACCCTTCTCTTTACATTCCTCAGCGCTGAACCAACGACCGGTCAGCAGTACGTGGGCTGCGTCCTGCCACCCCATGACCGAAGCAAACGTCCAACTACTTCCAGCCTCGGGCGCAAGACCCAATTGCGGGAACGGCGTACGAAGCCGTGCGTCAGAGGCCATCAGCACCAGATCGCAGTGGGCGAGGCACGTCATGCCGATGCCAACACCAAGGCCGTTGACGGCGGCGATGAGAGGCTTGGGGAAGGTGGTGAGGCGATGCAGCATGGCCGGAAACTGGTGCTCGACACCGGCCTCGACATTGAGCATCTCGTTCAGATCCTGGCCGGCGCTGAAGGCTCGCCCTTCGCCGGTCAGAACCACAACGGCGACACCATCGTCGTCGATTGCGGCGTCGAGAGCTTCCCGGATAGCGGTGAACACGTCGTTGTTCATCGAGTTCAACGCGTCGGGTCGGTTGATGGTGAGGGTGCGAACCCGACCGTCATCGGAAGTTGTCAGAACCATGGTTCGATGTTCCCATTCCGTTCAGTGGCCAACCAATCGCTGCTGACTGCGCCCCGTCGTTGGGTGCCCTACGGTGCCGACGATGAACGACGACGCTTCCGATATCCCGGCCCCGGTCGCCGACTTCCGGCAACGGCGCGACACCATCCGAAACGACATGGGTGGCTCGGCCCGAGTCACGGCGATGCGTGACCGGGGTGAGCGGACCATCCGGGATCACATCGACGGCTTCCTCGATGCCGACTCATTCGTTGAGGTCGGAACGTTCTCCCGATCCGAGAACCCCGACGACAAGGACTCGACCCCTGGCGACGGAAAGATCGGAGGGCACGGCGCGGTCAACGGTCGACCGGTCACCGTCTGGGGCGACGACATCACCGTCAAGCGAGGAAGCAGTTCGCTCATCGGCAGTCGAAAGCTCTCTCGTCTACTGGACCATGCCTTCAGTGCCGCCAACCCGATCGTCCACTTCGGTCAGACCGGGGGCGCTCGTATTCCCGACACCCTCGGGACCGAAGGGTTCGTATCGGTAACCCCGGGAGGCATGTTGCCGATTCGGCAACGGCGAGTGCCGATGGCCACGGCCATCGTCGGACAGAGCTTTGGCGGTTCCTCGTTCTACTCAGCCCACAGCGACTTCGTCGTCCAGGTGCGGGGCAGTTGCCTAGCGGTGACCTCGCCCCGCGTTGTCGAGGTAGCAACCGGAGAGAAGATCAGCTTCGAAGAACTCGGCGGGGTGGATGTGCACGCCAAGGTGACCGGCCAGATCGATGCCGTGGCCGAAAACGACGACGAGGCCTATGACCTCATCCGGCAGTTCCTTTCCTATCTTCCGCAGAACATCGACGAACCACCGCCACGGCTTCCGTTCACCGACCCGATCGTCCCGGACCCTGCGCTCTACGACATGGTGCCGGAGAACCGGCGGCGGGCCTACGACATGCGCCCCGTCCTGGCCCGGATCGTCGACGGCGGCGACTATCTGGAGCTCCGGCCGCAGATGGGTCGAAGTGTGATC
>CALHBU010000022.1 GCA_937930655.1 uncultured Acidimicrobiales bacterium
CGCCAAGGACTGTTGCACCGACCCATTGAGAACACAGCCCCTATGCGGTGCCACGAAGTATCAGGCCTTCGGTCCGAAGAGCCAATGGTCTGGGCACTGCTGGTGGGGCGAGTTGCCGACTGCAAGCTCTCGCGTTCGGTACGCCATCTCTACGTGGTGTGCGGGAATCTGACGTCTGTGACGATGAGGTCCGTGTTGCGTTCTTCTATGAGCAGCGTCATCGGGATTGCGCTGAGTTCGACGTTGTAGACCCGCACGGCGGGGGAGACTTCGCTGAGGGTCGACCAGCTTGCTTCTGCTTCTCCTGCCACCTGTCTAAGGATGAGGAATGCTTGGTCGAGGGTCGGGCCGTCCGGGAGGTATTGGCCAGTTTCGTTCCACCAACGTTCGACGTCTCCGAGCACATGCAGCTCGATCAGCATCGGTGTTCTTGAATGCATGCGAGCAGACAGCGGGGGGATGGAGTTGCTACTCTCAGTGTCTGATGGCTGTTTCGAGAGTGGCTGCGAGTGAGTGGTTTGAACTCTCCGACGACGAGCAGCGGGCAAGGATTCGGGCGGGCGCTGTGAATGGCTTCGCAGACATGTCGCCTGAGGTGCGGGCGTTGATCGCCGAAATGCTTGCCTCTCGTTCTGTCCGAGCTGACTGAAGTCATTGGCTCGACTGTCGCTCTTCGGGATCCGTCACGGCCGTTGTTGACGAGATTTCTTGCATACGGTCGATTGTCGCGTACGAGGGTGGGGGATTCGCTGCCAACACCCTCTCTCCGGCCCACTCTCGCATCCATGAAGGCTCGATCGGCCGAACTCCGTTGCCAGTTCTAACGACGCGAAGCGGCATCGATTCCAGCGTCGATGGCGTCGGCGATATCGCTGTCTCGTCGCTCCGATGCGCTGAGGTAACGCAGCGAAGCATCGGCCGAGGCGTGCCCCATCCTGGCCATGATCTCTCGTAGCGAAGCACCCGCAGTCGCGGCCGATGTTCCGGCTAGGTGTCGGAGGTCGTGGAACCGAGTGGTCGGTGGCAGTTCCGCCTCCTTCAACGCTTGCTTCCAGTAAGGAGCGAAGTAGCGATTGAGCAGCGGACTTCCCTTGACCGAGGTGAACACGAATGCGTCGGGCTGGTCGGAGACGTACATCTCGATGTGTTCGGTCAACATGTCTGCCGCGGTGGCCGGGATGGTCACGGTCCGATGGGCAGCGATCGACTTGGGCGGCCCAAGGGTGGGCCCTTCGCCCTTGATGAAAGTGAGCGCCTGCTCGACCCGAAGTGTCCGCTGGGTCAGGTTCACATGATGAGAGGTCAGACCGGTCAGCTCTCCGAAGCGGAGACCGGAGGTGGCCCCAACCCAGACCAGCGCCCGGAAGCGAGGCTCTATGGCGTCGGCAATCTTCGCAACGTCTTCCCAGTCGAGTGGTGGGCGTTCGGCGGCCTTCTCGACGGCGGCTCCTTTGATGTGAACCGGGTTGGCGCGGATCAGTTCGTCGTCGACGGCGGTGTCCATCATGGTTCGGAACAGCCGGTAGACCTTGGCTGCTGTGTTCCGATGAAGGCCGGACTTGGTCAGCTCGCCGTGCCAGGCCCGAACCGAGCTGGGTGTGATCTTCCGCAGCTCGCTCGATCCGAAGACGGGGAGAATGTGATCCAGTTGGGAGGCGTAGGTGGCGCGGGTCCCTGGCCGAAGATCTCGTTGCTCGAGCCATCGGGCCGAATAGTCACCGAACATCTCGCGTCCTGCCGATGGATTCACGTGTCGGCCGCCGAGGATGTCTGTTTCCATGGTTGCGAGCCAGGCTCGGGCCTCGGCCTTGGTGGCGAAAGTGGTGTTGGCCGGGACCTGTTTACCGAGGTGGTAGTAGCGCGCCTGATAGCGGCCGCTCCTCAATTTCCGAATGTTGCCGAACGGTCGGCTGGACCCCATGCGTGCCTACTACTCCCCGATGTTCTAGGCACACTCTAGGCACGAACCGGTGGGGCGTGGATGGGGATGCCTCCCCCATAAGCCTCTGACCAGTAACTATGTAGAGAGCGGGTGACGAGAATCGAACTCGCGTATTCAGCTTGGGAAGCTGATGTTCTACCATTGAACTACACCCGCAGGAGCCTCAAACGTAGCGGTCGTCGCTTGTGAAGGCCACACGCAGGCTGGGCCTCATGACCCAGTGGGGTAGGCCGATAAGATCAGGGTGAAGATCATCAACAAGTCCGCCACCACGGTCGTTTCAGCGCTCGCTCTTCTCACTGCAGCATGTGGCACTGTCGACGAAGGAACGGCACCAACCACCAGCGCAGTGGAGCGGAAAGCGATCTCGACGACGTCGACCACGCTTCCCTCACCGACCACCGCGAGCTCAGCGGAAGTCGATCCGCTGGCCTTCATCGACGCCGAACTCGCCGAGCTACCGGTCTACACCGAGCCGACTGTCGCTGGAAAGACCCAGACCAACCCGGCGGCCGGCGGCTCATCCGGCCAACCTTCAGGATCAGGTGGTTCTCCGGCAACGCCCAACCAGCCGAGCGCCCCAGGAGTACCGGGTGGCTACACCGGCTTCCTTGGGACTATCGGTATCGATGAGGTTCTGTACGGTGCGCCGGCCTCGGTGCCCGTCGCGGCCAGCGGAACCGCTCCACTCACCGGTCTTCCCGGCTCGGTTCCGAACCGTCGAGCGGTCGTGGTGAAGGTCGACAACAGCTCGAAAGCTCGCCCGCAGTCCGGTCTGACCAACGCCGACGTCGTGTTTGAGGAGCAGGTCGAGTGGGGAATCACCCGCCTGGCCGCCGTCTACCACAGCACTCCATCAGTCGTCGGTCCTGTTCGGTCCGGACGCACAACCGACATCTCCTTCATCAACTCCTTGGGCGGACCGGCGCTTGCCTACTCCGGGGCCAACGACATCATCGATGCATTGCTTCTCCGCCAGACAACGGTGGTGAACTACAGCGCCGCTCGATCCAACGGCTACTGGCGAGACAACTCGCGTAGCGCGCCGAGCAACCTCTACACCGATACCAACAGCTTCTCCCACAACGGATCCAGCCCGCCGGCCCAGTTCGCTTACGGGGCCACCAATGGTGGTGCAGCCACCTCGAAGGTCTCGGTCAACTATCCCTCGACCAAGGTGCGATGGAACTGGAACGGCAGCGGTTGGGCCAGGACCCAGGACGGTTCGGCTCACACCGTCGACACCGGACAGCAGATCACCGTGGCCAACGTCGTTGTTGTCGTGGTTCCCGAAGTCGGAACCAGCATGGTTGATTCCGCAGGTGGCGATGTGCCCGAGTACGTCTTTGCTGGCTCTGGCCCGGCCAGCGTGTTCGTCGACGGCAAGCGGGTCGATGGCACCTGGACCCGACCCACCCTCCGAGACCCAGCCATCCTCGTTGATGGCAATGGTCAGGTGATCCAACTCTCACCAGGTCGGACCTGGGTGCAACTGGTCGTTTCGGGCGCCTACTCCTCGTCGTAGCCGATTAGCCTGCGGAGCGTGATTCTCTCCGACAGGACCATCAAAGAAGAGATCGCCAACGGGCGGATCATCATCGAGCCTTACCTGGAGAGCGCTGTCCAGCCGTCATCGGTCGACCTGCGTCTCGACAGTTACTTCCGGGTCTTCCGCAACCACACGCTGAGTCACATCGACGTCAAGCAGAACCTCGAAGAGCTCACCGAGCTTGTCGAGGCCAGCGATGCCGACCCGTTCATCCTCCACCCCGGGGAGTTCGTTCTTGGGTCGACCGCAGAACGAGTGGCCATTCCGGCCGACCTCGTTGGCCGGATCGAAGGCAAGTCGAGTCTGGGTCGTCTCGGGCTGCTCATTCACACCACGGCTGGCTTCGTCGATGCTGGCTGGGACGGGCAGCTCACCCTGGAGTTCTCGAACGTGGCCAGCCTTCCCATCACGCTGTACCCGGGGATGAAAATCGGCCAGATCAGCTTCATCCAAATGACCACCGATGCCGATAATCCCTACGGCACCGGGAAGCTTGGCTCGAAATACCAGGGACAGAAGGGCCCCCGACCAAGCCGGTATTGGGAGAACTTCGACTAACAGCGCAGTAAAGAGGACGAGCCTGGCAGGCCGCTGACCTAGGTTGGCTGGTAGATGGCCAGTCGTCGTGACCCCGCTGCGGTCTATCTCCGTTGGGGCGCCCTCAACACCGCAGTTTTCAATGGCTTCGGTTTGGCCGCCCTTTTGTACTGGGTCGTCGACGCCGACCTCGATCCGCTTCAACTTGTGTTGCTCGGTACAGCCCTTGAAATGAGCGTGTTCGTGGGAGAGATCCCGACCGGTGTGGTGGCCGACACCCTCAGTCGCAAGTGGTCGATCGCCATCTCCCACCTGGTAATGGGTGTTGGCATGATCCTGACCGGGCTCACCACCGCGTTCATCCCGTTGGCACTGGCCCAGATGGTGTGGGGGGTGGGTTGGACGTTCCAATCGGGTGCCGACGTGGCCTGGATCACCGACGAGCTCAACGACCCCAAACGGATCGACCGAGTGCTCACGGCCAAGAACCGGTGGGCCATCTGGGGTGGAATTGTGGGTTCCATCGGGATTGGTGGCCTCAGCTGGGCCACCAGCTTGTCCACCGCACTGGTGCTGGCAGGTGCGGTCAGCATTCTGTTGGGAATCGGAGTAGCCATCACCTTCACCGAGCACAACTTCTCCCGGTCCGACGGCGGTCATGTCGCGGAGTCGAAGAGCATCTTCAAGAGCGGGCTGAAGTTGGCCAGAAGCGATCGCCAGTTGGTGCGCGTGCTGGCTGCCACCGTGCTGTTCAACAGTGGTGCCGAAGCGGTTGATCGACTGTTCACCAGTCGACTGGTCGACCTTGGACTGCCACAAACGCCAGATCCGGTCGTGTGGTTTACTGCCGTCTCAGTCGTGGGGGCCTTGGCCGGCATCGTGGCTCTGCACTGGATCGAGAACCGGGTGGAGGCCGAAGGTGCGCCGAGCCGTTTCTACGTCGCCGCCGGGTTCCTGGCCGCCGCCGCCACCCTTCTGCTGGCTGCCGCACCAGAGATCATCAGCGGACTGGCTGCTGTCTTCCTGGCCCGCGGCATTGGCATGCGAGTAGTGCCAGTTGTGGCGTCCATCTGGGTCAATCAGCGAGCAACCAGCGATGTCAGAGCCACTGTCCAGTCGTTCCTCGGTCAGGCCGAGGCCGTTGGCGAAGTCGGTGGCGGCATTGCACTGGGACTGGTGGCCCAACAGCTCGGGATCTCCACCGCCCTCGTCTGCTCGGCGTCGCTCTTTGCCTTAACCGTTCTTCTGGTCCGGAGGTCGTCGAGTCACGACTGACCAAGCCCAACCGAAACATCGGCTGATCAAGGGATTCCGATCTCCGTATGTCTGAAACGAAACTCATCGTACGCCAGTCGACTGCGCGCCTTACTGGTGCCGACGACCTTCACGGGCCACACCCATTGGGCGGGGGTTCTTCGTCGTTAGTCAGTCGGCGATGGCAGTACCGGTGTCGGAACCCTCGATGAGGTTCCGACGGGTGTTGGTCTCGTCTGTAGCTCGGGCTTCGCCCGTTTCGATGGCTTCAAGGAGATGCATGGCGATGTCGGCAACCCGGACTTCGTCTTCCTCGACTCCGTGGCCCTTGATCCCGTCGTCCATCATCACGTAACAGAAGGGACAGGCCGTCGCAACCCGGCTGGCGCCGGTATCGATGAGTTCCTGGGAGCGTTCGTCGTTGACCTTGGTGCCGATGTCTTCTTCCATCCACATGCGAGCACCACCGGCGCCACAGCACATTCCCTTTGTGCCGTTACGTCCGGCCTCGACGATCTGCACGCCCTTGAGCGAGCCGATGACGTTGCGGGGGGACAGGTAGACGTCGTTGTGACGGCCCAGATAGCAGCTGTCGTGGTAGACGATCCGCTCGTCGAGGGTGGCATCAGCGACGTCGAGCTTGCCCTGATCGATCAACCACTCGAGAAACTGGCTGTGATGGACAACTTCGTAGTTGCCGCCCAGTTGCGGGTACTCGTTCATCAGGGTGTTGAAGCAGTGGGGGCACTGGGTGATGATCTTTTTCACCCCGATGCCGTTCAGGGTCTCGACGTTCTGCTTGGCCAGCATCTGGAAGATGTACTCGTTGCCAGAGCGTCGGGCCGGGTCGCCGGTGCAGAGCTCGGCTGGTCCGAGAATGCCGTAGTCGATGCCAGCCCGATCGAGCAGCTTGGACATCGACTGGGTTACCTTTTGGTTCTTGTCGTCGAAGCTTCCGGCGCATCCGACCCAGTAGAGGTATTCGTGGGTGAATGGTTCGCCTGCCTCGATGAGGTCGCCTTCGATGATGTCGACGTCGAGATCTTTGGCCCAGTCGGCCCTGGTGGTCTGGCTCATGCCCCACGGGTTCGAGGAGTTTTCCATCGAGCGGAAGGCGCTGCCTAGCTCGGTCGGGAAGTCCGACTCCATCAAGGTGAGGTAGCGGCGCATGTCGAGAATCTTGTCGAGGATCTCGATGCCAACCGGGCAGTTCTCGTCGCACGCCTTGCAGGTGGTGCAAGCCCAAACCTCTTCGGTGGTGACCCGCTCGAAGATCCAGTCGGCCTCGACCTTGATCTCCGGCTCAACACCGATGGGGGGCGCAACGGCCGGCGAGCCGGTGCGGCTCATGACCTCGCCGGTCTTGAGGACGATCTCGCGAGGGTCGAGCGGCTTGCCGGTGGCATTGGCCGGGCAGACGGCCGTACAGCGCCCGCACATGGTGCAAGCATCGGTATCGAGCAATTGCTTCCAGGTGAAGGTGCCAATAGTGGAGGCACCGAAGGTCTCGAGCTCGGTGTTCTCCAGATCGGGCATGGCTCGCATGGCACCCTTGGGGCGTTCGCGGTCCTTGAGATACATATTCAGCGGCGAGGTGAACATGTGCCGGAGCATGGTTCCGGGAATGATGACCAGGAAGGCGCAGAAGCTCAGAACATGAGCGACCCACCAGGCCTGGTGCCATCCGGCCAGGTTGCCAGAACCATCGACCAGCTGAGCCAGCGGGTAGCCGACAACGCTCCACTTCTCGAACTCGGGGCTGCCCTGATGAGCGATACGGAAGGCTTCGGCACCGAAGCCGGTAACGCCGATGGAGAACAACACGCCATTGATGACAACGTGCTCGGGCCGGCTCTTAATGGCGATGCGATAGGGCCGCCAGCTGCGGGGTCCGTAGCGTCGAGCCAGAGCCAGGACCATGCCGGCCAGAAAGCCAAGTCCGGCTAGGTCGCCGATGAGCGCATAGGCCCGGTAGACGTCACCGTTGAGGAACTTGAGGCCTTCGGGCACCTGATGGTTGATCTCCAACACGGTGGTAACGCCGAGAAGAATCAGGAAGTTGAAGTAAATGAGACTGTGCATGATGCCGGCGGCCGGGTCACGCATGAGGGTCTGCATGTAGATGCCGGAGCGGAAGTCGGCGAGCCGCTGCTTGATGTTCTTTGGCGTGGTCTCACGCTTGTCGGGAGCGCCTCGCTCCCAGTTCTTGACCCGGTACGAGAGCTGGACCGTGCCCCACAGAAGAAGGATGGGGATGACGGTGTAAAAGGCCAGTTTGAACGAGCCGGGGATGTTCTCGAACACCTCCCGCTGGACCTCGGAGTCATCGTGAAACTGGAACACCGCAGCCGCGATGCCGGACAGAACGGTCACTCCAGCGATCAATCCTCCGACAGCTATCCAGAGATGCTGTGGTCGGAGACCAGAGGTTTGTTCGTCAGTCTTGAGTTCTTCGCTCGCCGGTGCATCCATAGCGCCTTAGACCGTACTGCCAGATTGGGCCGGAGGACGACCCCGGAGTCAGCTGGCACAGATGCCGTTCATCCCACCGAAATATTGGCGAAACAGGCTGTCATTACCTTGCGGACATGGACGTGGTGATTCTGCAGTGGCCAGCCGAGGAAGAACGGCGTGCTTCTCTCCTTGACTGTGGCACTCCTCGTTTGCTGTTGGTCGGCCGCACTGCTCTGCCTCCGGTGTCGTCCGACCCCCGTGAAGACTGGGTCCGAATGCCGTCGTCGGACCGTGACATTCAGGCCAGAGTGGCCGGACTCACGCTCCGGTGCCGGGAACAGGATTCGGGCCCGACACCTGGTCCGACCCTCAGCCTCGACAATGACGGGATCCTCAGCAACGGCAGGAACTGGGTGGCACTGCCACCGATCGAAGCGGCCCTAGTTGGAGCCCTTCTCGACTCGAGCGGATCGGTGGTGAGTCGGGCAACGCTTCAGAACGCGGCGTGGCCCGATCGTGACACGCCGCCCAACACGCTGGATGTCCACATGACCAGGCTGCGGCGTCGGTTGGTGCCGGTGGACGTCGTGGTGCGTACCGTTCGCTCCCGGGGCTACATCCTCGACATCTGAGAGGGTCGGGTCAGGAGCCGAGCATGCCGCCGTCGGCGTCGAGATAGATCGAGTTCTTGGGAGACGCAAACATGGCCTCCACCGCGGGAACGAACTCATCGAGTGCCATTGACTCATAGGCCGGGTCGAAGGCCGGCTGGTCGAAGTCCTGGCAGAACTCGACCGTGAGGTCGAAGCTCGGGTGCCCGGCGAATTGGTCTCGCATGTTGCGGTCCATGCCCAGGTGGTGGAAGAAGTTGTAGCCCTGGAAGATGCCGTGCTTTTCGACCATCCACAGATGTTCGTCGCTCACGAACGGCTTGAGGATGGCGACGGCGATGTCGGGATGATTGAACGTGCCAAGGGTGTCGCCGATGTCGTGGAGCAGGGCACACACCACGTACTCGTCACTCTTATTGGCCCGGTAGGCCCTGGTCGCGGTCTGGACACTGTGTTCGAGGCGGTCGACAGAGAATCCACCGAAGTCGCCGTCGAGGAGACGGAGATGCGAGATGACTCGATCGGCCAGACCCTTGGAGAACTCGCGGTTGTGGGCGGCGATGATTTGCCAGTCCAACGGCGTTGCCTCGGTCATGGCTCCAAAACTGCTGGCCTGGGAGAGCAGGTCGTCCGATGCGATCTCTGTCATTGGATGGCTCCGTCATTCGATGGTTGTTTCGTCGAAGTCAACCGTAAGCCATTGTCCACTCCTACGTCATGTTGTCGTCAGGCAAAGGACCATTGGCCGTAACAGACGACCAACATCGCCGAAACGAACCGTCCGTAGCTTCAGGTTTGAGTCATACGGGCTTCCGGTTCGACCTCAACGTCGCAGTCGGGTCGGGACGCCCAAACCACGCTCTACCTATCAACTGAAGGATGAAGACGATGAACCGAAAAGTACTGATCGGCGGTACAAGTACCGCCGCCCTCATGTTGTTGCTGGCCAGTCCAGCAATGGCCCAGGACGTGAGCGCCAGCTACGACCGCACGGCCGCTGAGGGAGCCTCGGCGATGAATGCCATCGTGCTCGACAACATCTTCATCTTTGTCGCTGCCGTCCTGGTTTTCTTCATGCAGGCCGGCTTCGGACTGGTTGAGGCCGGGCTCACCCGAGCCAAGAACGTCGCAAACATCATGATGAAGAACCTCATGGATGTCTCGGTGGGCGTCCTCATGTTCGGACTTATTGGCTACAACATCGCCTACAGCGGCGGGAACTGGTTCGGCATCGCCGACGGCCCGTTCCTCAGCAAGCTTGGCGTGGCCGGTATGACCAACCTCTTTCCCGGGGATGCCACCGAGGTCATGGCTACTGGCGGATATCCGCTCTCCATCTCGGTGGACTGGTTCTTCCAGGCCGCCTTCGCCGCCACTGCGGCCACCATTGTCTCCGGAGCAGTTGCCGGTCGTACCCAGTTCAAGGGCTACCTCATCTACTCCATCATCCTCACTGGTCTGATCTATCCGACCATCGTCAACCTCAAATGGGGCGGCGGCTGGTTGGACCAGAACGGTTTTATCGACTTCGCCGGTTCCGGCCTCGTCCACCTCACCGGTGGCGTCGCTGCACTCATTGGTGCGATCGCTCTCGGGCCACGGATTGGTAAGTACGGCGACGACGGCAAGCCCCGGGCCATGCCCGGTCACAGCATTCCCCTTGCCATCACCGGTGTCTTCATTCTCTTCATTGGTTGGTTCGGCTTCAATCCTGGTTCGCAGCTGCAGGCCGACATGGCGGTGCCGTACATCGCAGTGCTGACCGCTTTGGCTGCAGCAGCTGGAGCTGTCGCCGCCATGGCCACCTCCTGGGTCACCATGCGTAAGCCTGATGTGTCCATGGCCGGCAATGGTCTGTTGGCTGGTTTGGTCGCAATCTGTAGTGGCATCGGTGAGTTCAGCCCGATGGGCACCATTTGGACCGGATTGGTCGCAGGCATGCTCGTCGTGCTTTCGGTCCTCGCCATCGAGCGTGTCGGCATCGACGATCCAGTCGGAGCGTTCTCGGTACACGGTGTCTGCGGGTTCTGGGGCCTTCTCGCTACCGGTCTCTTCGCAACCACCTCTCCCGTGAATGGCGCAACCGAAGCGGCTGGACTCTTCTACGGCGGCGGCGGTGCACTGTTCGTCGACCAGCTGGTCGGCGGCATCATCATTGCAGCCATCGTGGGCGTCGCTAGTGCGGCTATGTTCTTCGGCATCAAGGCCGCTGGCTTCTTGCGAGTCTCGGAAGAGGAAGAAATCGCCGGCCTGGATGTGTCCGAACACGGTTCCCCCGGGTACGGACCCGACATGCTCGTCAACACCACCGTCTGAGCGTGCTCAGGTCTACGAGAGGAAAGAACACATGCAACTTGTAACCGCAGTAATCAAGCCTCACATGCTCGACGAAGTGAAAGAGGCCCTTCGGGGCATCGGGATCTCGGGTATGACAGTTACCGAGGTCAAGGGGTTCGGCCGTCAGGGCGGACACACCGAGACCTATCGAGGTGCTGAGTATCGAGTCGACTTCGTGCCAAAGGTGAAGCTCGAAGTCGTCGTCGACGAGGCTGATGTGGCCAAAGTGACCGACTCGATTACCGCAGCAGCCCAGACCGGCAAGATCGGCGACGGCAAGCTGTGGGTCACACCGGTCGACACCCTCATCCGGATTCGTACCGGAGAACCCAACGCCGACGCGGTTTAATTGGTTCTGCTGTCGCAGAACGCCTTCGGCATCTGAGTTGGCCTGAGGTGCTGCTTCCTCCGTCAGCAACGTGGCGGGTCGCAGAACGCCTTCGGCATAGAGAAGCTAATTGGTAGCCAGCTCGGCCATGAGGTCGAGCTGGCTGCTGTTTGGCGGTCCGGCCAGGTTGCTTCGGAAGTGAGCCGGTCCAATGACCCAGGCGGCAAACGACTCGGCAAAGTCTCCGGCCCCGGTCGAGAAATCATTGGCTCCGTTGCCGGGCCACCAATCGGCTGAGGTGATGCTCCGAGCCTCTTGCCACTGGCGGCGTTCGTCGCCGTTGTTCTTGGACACGTCGACCGCATGGCCGAGCTCGTGGGCGATCACATGGGCGAGGAGCCCCTCGGACTGATTGCCCCGAACGAAGATTTCAATGGTCTGGGTATCGACGTAGGTGTAGCCGAGCACCCCCGAACGTCCAGGACTGAAGATGATGGTCCAACCCGGCAGCTCGGTTTGCCAGTCGTAGCTGATGCGTTCGAGTGCGGCATAGCCCCGCCGCTCGGCATCACTGGTCGGGGCAGCGGTGGTCGTTGTGGTGTACAGCGTCGGCGGTGGCTCATTGACCGCCGGTAGATCGGCAAAAGCTTCGGCTTCAGCCGGGGTGGTGACCTCTGGGCCGCGTGCGGTCGACGGAGTGGAGAGGTTGCCAGCGATGGCGGGAATGCCGGGGCCGTCGTCGAGGCGTTCATCGAACGCCCTCTTGGCCAGCCGTTCGCCGCGGGTAACTGCGGTCGCAGTCATTCCATTGTTGTCGAATCGGCCACCGTCGATCTCGCCAGTCGGTGTCAAAACCACCAGACCGGCCATCGCCAGCGCCAAAACCAAGAATCTACGCACCCGCCAGGTACTCCTTCCGCAGGGGCGAAGGTACTGACCGGGCGACCTACGAGGCCAGGGTAGAAGTCCCCACCGGCTGGTTTCGGGCACCGGCTCTGCACCGGATCGGCAGATGCTTGGTAGCTGCCTTCAGGGTCTGCCCATCAGGCTACTTGAGGGGAGCTCCATAGATAAACTTGATAGATACCCACTCAACTTGGAATGAATGCCTGGGACGTGACGTTAGCCTTAGGTGCGAACATCCCCCGCCCCCCAGCCCCGTTGGGCTGAGACGGACGAAACGGCCTCCGGGCCAGAAGAAAGTGAGCATTGCATGGCAAAGGCAGTAGGCATCGATCTCGGAACCACCAACTCGGTCGTCGCCGTGCTCGAAGCAGGCGAACCAGTGGTCATCCCCAACGCCGAAGGCAACCGAACCACCCCATCGGTTGTGGCATTCGGAAAAGACGACGGCGAGGTCATGGTTGGCGATGTGGCCAAAAATCAGGCCATCACCAACCCCGATCGCACCATCCGTTCGGTCAAGAGAGAGGTGGGTACCAACTGGACCACCGACATCGACGGCAAGAAGTACACCTCACAGGAAATCAGCGCCCGCACGCTCATGAAGCTCAAGCGCGATGCCGAAGCCTTCCTGGGCGACACCGTCACCCAGGCTGTCATCACGGTGCCCGCCTACTTCGACGATGCCCAGCGGACGGCCACCAAGGAAGCCGGCCAGATCGCCGGACTCGAGGTTCTCCGCATCATCAACGAGCCCACCGCGGCTGCCCTGGCCTACGGCCTTGACAAGGACACCGAAGATCAGACCATTCTCGTCTTCGACCTCGGTGGCGGCACCTTCGATGTGTCGGTGTTGGAGATTGGCGACGGCGTATTCGAAGTCAAGAGCACCTCCGGCGATACCAACCTGGGCGGCGACGACTGGGACGAAGCCGTCATCGACTGGATGGTCGCGCAATTCAAGGGTTCACATGGCATCGATTTGGGCCAGGACAAGATGGCGGCCCAGCGGCTCAAGGAAGCAGCCGAGAAGGCCAAGATCGAGCTCTCCCAGCTCCAGTCGAGCAACATCAATCTGCCGTTCATCACCGCCACTGCCGATGGCCCCCTCCACCTCGAAGAGTCCCTCAGCCGGGCCAAGTTCGAGGAACTCACCGCCGGTCTTCTGGAGCGGGTCCGCAAGCCGTTCGAGGCTGCCATCTCTGATGCCGGTCTCAAGCAGGCCGATATCGATCACGTCGTGATGGTTGGTGGCTCTACCCGTATGCCCGCAGTGGTCGAGCTCGTCGAGCAGATGACAGGCAAAGAAGCCAACAAGTCGGTTAACCCCGACGAGGTCGTCGCGGTCGGGGCTGCCGTCCAGGCCGGCGTGCTGAAGGGCGATGTCAAAGACATTCTGCTTCTCGACGTCACGCCGCTGTCCCTGGGCATCGAGACCAAGGGCAGTGTGATGCACAAGCTCATCGAGCGGAACACCACCATTCCCACACGTCGCACCGAGGTCTTCACTACCGCCGACGACAATCAGCCGTCGGTAGAGGTTCACGTGCTCCAGGGTGAGCGGGAGATGGCTAGCTACAACAAGACGCTGGGCAAGTTCCAGCTGGTCGATCTGCCCCCGGCTCCCCGCGGTATTCCGCAAATCGAGGTCACCTTCGACATCGATGCCAACGGCATCGTGCATGTGTCGGCCAAGGATCGGGCAACCAACAAAGAGCAGTCCATCACCATCACCGGTGAGTCCAAGCTGTCCAAAGAAGACATCGAGCAGATGGTCAAGGACGCCGAGGCTCACGCCGAGGAAGATGCCCAACGGCGGGAAGAAGCCGAGGTTCGCAACGGTGCCGACTCCCTCGTCTACCAGACCGAGAAGTTGCTGCGGGAGCAGGAAGAGAACATCTCGGGTGAAGAGAAGACGGCAGTCGAGGATGCCCTCGCCGAGCTCAACACGGCGCTGGCCGGAGAAGACCTCGACGCCATCAAGGACGGCACCGAGAAGCTCATGATGGCCAGCCAGACCATCAGCACCAAGTTGTACGAGCAGGCAGCAGCCGAGGCCGACGGTGGAGCCTCGGCCGAAGCTCCCGACGATGACGAGGTCGTCGATGCCGAGATCGTCGAAGACGACGACGAGGACGCATCGTGACAGCAGAGCCCGAGGACATCACGGCCGAACCGCCAGCGTCCGATCCGGCAGCTACCGAGCCGCCGATGCCCGACCCTGCGGACGTCACCGATGCGGTGGCCGACGCTGGGGCCGGTCACGCGTCGTCGCCCAGTGACAGTGCCGCGCCGGCCGAAGGAGCGACGGAGGCCGACGAGCCCGAGCCGCTCACGGTCGAAAGCCTGGTGGAGAGCCTTGAGTTGGTAGCCAACGAACGTGACGGTTACCTCGATTCGCTGCGCCGCCTGCAGGCCGAGTTCGAGAACTACAAGAAGGCCGTGGCCAAACGGGAAGCCGACGCTCGCGACCGGGCCAACGAGGGGCTGGTCACCGAGCTGCTTCCCGTCCTCGACGCCTGTGACGGCGCGGTTGCCAACGGAGCCGACGACGTTGTCCCGGTCAAAACCGCTCTCAACGATGCGTTGGTCAAGCACGGACTCAGTCGTCTGGAGCCCGAAGGCGAGACCTTCGACCCCGAGCAACATGAGGCAGTCATGCACGAAGAGGGCGAGACCGAGGGCGACGGTCCGGTCGTGGCCGAGGTCCTTCGGGTTGGCTATCAGCTGAAGGGCCGAACGGTGCGGGCCGCCATGGTCCGGACCAGGGGCTAGTTGGAACGTGCCGGAACGTGACGTACGAGTAATGCAGGAAAGGGGGTGTGATGCCCGCACAACATGAGTGGCTCGACACTGACTTCTACAAGGTTCTCGGAGTGCCGAAAGATGCCTCCGAGAAGGACATAACAAAGGCCTACCGGAAGCTGGCGCGGGAATATCACCCCGACGCCAATCCCGACAATGTCAAAGCCGAGAACCGGTTCAAGGAGATCTCGGCCGCCTATGAGGTCATTGGCGACCCAGAGACTCGGGTCGAGTACGACGAGACCCGTCGGTTGGGTCCGATGGGTGGCGGCTTTCGGGGCGGCGGAGGTGCAGCCAGTGGTGGCGGTGCTCCATTCACCGGCGACATAGGCGACATCCTCGGTGGTCTTTTTGGCAATCGAGGCAGCGCAGCCGGTGCTCCCGGTCGTCCCAGTCCTGAAAGCGGAGACGATCTCGAAGCCCAACTCCACCTGAGTTTCGACGACGCGGTGGCCGGGGTGACGACCTCGGTTCATCTCACCAGTGATGCCCCCTGTTCGTCGTGCCATGGCTCGGGGTCCAAACCGGGCACCAGCTCGTCGACCTGCGGTCGCTGCGCGGGCCGCGGTGTCCTCGACGACAACCAGGGATTCTTCTCCCTGTCTCAGCCCTGCCCTTCCTGTGCTGGCCGCGGTCGCGTTGTGTCCGACCCCTGCACCAGTTGTCAGGGCAACGGCATGGAGCGGCGTCCGCGGGTGGTCAAGGTTCGTGTTCCGGCAGGAGTCAAGGATGGCCAACGGATCAAACTGAAGGGCCGAGGGGGGCCGGGCCGAAACGGCGGAATCCATGGCGATCTCTACGTGGTCGTGTCGGTGGCCAGCCACGAGCTCTTCGGTCGCAAGGGCAAGAACATCACGCTCAGCGTTCCCATTTCGTTTGCCGAAGCCGCCCTTGGGGCCAACGTGAGTGTGCCCACCATCGACGGTGGCTCGGTCACCCTGAAGGTTCCCGAAGGCACACCCACTGGCAAGACCTTCCGGGTCAAGGGCAAGGGCGTTGGGGCTGGGGAGAAGCGGGGAGACCTGCTGGTGACGGTCGAGGTCACGGTGCCGGCCAAGCTCACCGGCGCCCAGCGAGATGCCATCGAGACGCTGGGCAACCTCTTCCCTGACTCGCCACGATCTCACCTCGCAAGTGAGATGTCTGACTGATGGCGAGGGAGACGCACCCGGCCGACCAGGCGGTGTACGTCATTTCGGTGGCGGCTGAACTGGCCGGGGTTCACCCCCAGACCCTTCGGTTCTACGAACGGAAGGGTCTAGTACGACCCCGCCGGACCGAGAGCGGCCGCCGCCGCTACAGCGACAGCGACATCGAAATGCTGCTCCGAATTCACGCCATGACCGAAGAAGGACTCAACCTGGCGGGCGTCAAGCGAGTGCTCGAACTGGAAGAGAAGGTCCTCGCCTACGAACGACAAATCCGACAACTCCAAGAGGCCGCCGATGCGGCCGTCGAAGAAACCCATCGTCAGTACCGAAGGGACCTTGTCCCGGTGACTCAGGAAGTCACGCTCTACCGCAAAAGGAGGAACCAATGACCCTCGACCCCAACCGCTGGACCATAAAGACCCAAGAAGCCGTGACGGCCGCTATCGAACGAGCCCGAACCGACTCCCACCCCGAAGTCACTCCCGACCACTTCCTTTCAACACTTCTCGGCCAGGCCGACGGTGTCGTACTGCCCATTCTCACCAAGGTCGGTCGACAGCCGGGCACCGTACGCAAGGAAACCGAGAAGGCACTGGAAGACCTCTCCAAGGCCTACGGCTCAGAGCCCCGTTTCAGCCGACAGAGCAATCGGATCTTCTCCGACGCCGACAGCATCCGCCAGGACCTCGGCGACGAGTACCTCTCGACCGAGCATTTGTTGGTGGCGCTGGCCAACCCCGATGCCGGCGGCAGTACCGCAGCGCGGCTCGACCTCACCCGGGCCGAGCTTCTCGAAGCCCTCCAGGAGGTCCGTGGTTCCCATCGGGTCACCAGCCAGAACCCTGAGGATCAGTTCCAGGCCCTGGAGAAGTACGGGCGGGATCTCACCGCCGACGCTCGAGGCGGCAAGCTCGATCCGGTCATCGGCCGTAACGACGAAATCCGCCGCGTTGTCCAGGTCCTCAGTCGCCGGACCAAAAACAATCCTGTGCTCATTGGCGAGCCCGGTGTTGGCAAGACCGCCATCGCCGAAGGGTTGGCGCAACGGATCATTGAAGGCGACGTGCCGGACAGCCTTCGTGATCGTCGAGTGATCTCGCTCGACATGTCGGCGATGCTGGCCGGCGCAAAGTTTCGCGGTGAGTTTGAGGAACGCCTCAAGGCGGTGCTCAAAGAAATCACCGATTCGGCCGGCGAGGTCATCACCTTCATCGATGAGATGCACACCGTCGTCGGCGCAGGAGCCAGCGGTGATTCATCCATGGATGCCAGCAACATGCTCAAGCCGATGCTGGCCCGCGGTGAGCTCCGGATGGTTGGTGCCACCACCCTCGACGAGTTCCGCAAGTACATCGAAAAAGACCCGGCGCTCGAGCGACGATTCCAGCAGGTGTTCGTGGGCGAGCCTTCGGTGGAGGACTCAGTTGCCATTCTCCGAGGTTTGAAGGAGCGCTACGAGGTGCATCACGGTGTCCGTATTCAGGACTCCGCCCTCATTGCCGCCGCCAGCCTGTCCGACCGGTATCTGACCGGACGGTTCCTGCCCGACAAGGCCATCGACCTGATGGACGAGGCGGCCTCAAAGCTGCGGATCGAAATCGATTCGCTTCCGACCGAGATCGACGTCGTTGAGCGTCGCATCCGCACCCTCGAGATGGAGCAGGTGGCGTTGGGCAAGGAAACCGACGCCGCCTCCATCGAACGGTTGACCGAGCTCGACTCCGAGCTGGCCGATCTTCGCGAGCAGTCGCAGGGAATGAAGGCCCATTGGCAGAACGAGAAAGACGCCATCGCCATCATCCGTCAGCACAAGGAGGAACTGGAGCGCCTCAATCGGGACCTCGAACGGGAGACCGATCTGGAGAAGGCGGCCGAGATGCGTTACGGCCGGGTCCCCGAAGTCGAGCGGCTCATTACCGAGGCCACCGACAACCTGAGTCAGCTCCAGTCGACTCAGACGATGCTCAAAGAAGAGGTCGACGAGGAAGACATCGCCGAGGTTGTCAGTCGTTGGACCGGGGTACCGGTCAGCCGGCTGGTCGAGGGCGAGTCTCGCAAACTGCTCCGCCTCGAGGACGAGCTCCATCGACGAGTGATCGGACAAGACGACGCCGTCGCCGCCGTCTCCAGCGCCATACGTCGAAGCAGGGCCGGGTTGTCCGATCCCAACCGACCCATCGGCAGCTTCCTGTTCCTCGGCCCCACCGGAGTGGGCAAGACCGAACTAGCCCGATCGCTGGCCGAGTTCCTGTTCGATGACGAACGGGCGATGGTTCGCATCGACATGTCGGAATACATGGAGAAGCATGCGGTCAGCCGCCTGATCGGCGCACCTCCTGGCTACGTCGGCTACGACGAAGGAGGCCAGCTCACCGAGGCTGTCCGACGCCGCCCCTACGCCGTTGTGCTCTTGGATGAGGTCGAAAAGGCCCACCCCGATGTCTTCAACGTCTTGCTACAGCTGCTCGACGACGGTCGTCTCACCGATGGTCAGGGGCGCACCGTCGACTTCACCAACGTGGTGTTGATCATGACGTCGAACATCCCCGGCGATCCCGGCGACTTCTTTCGGCCCGAGTTCATCAATCGGATCGATGACATGGTCCGTTTCAGTCAGCTCACTCAGGAGAACCTGGGGAGCATCATCGGCATCCAGCTCGAACTGCTCGAGCGGCGGATGGCCGATCGTCGTTTGTCTCTCGACGTGACCGATGCGGCCAAGGAACGTTTGGTCCAGATCGGCTACGACCCGGCGTTCGGGGCCCGTCCGCTCAAGCGAGTGATCCAGAAAGAGGTTGCCGACAAAATGGCGATGCTCATTCTCGATGGCGAGCTACCGGAAGGCAGCAAGGTGCGGGTCGACGCCGATGGCGATGAGCTGACGATCACGCCGTTCGCTTCGCTCACTAACCGAGTTGCTCGCTAGCGCTCGCCGTTCGCTAGGGCTCACAACTCGACGCAGTTACGCGATGGCTCCGGCAATGACCAGTTCGGCGATCCGTTCACCGTCATAGCCGAGCAGTCCCTCCAGAATCTCCATGTTGTGCTGACCGAAGATCGGGCCGCCCCACCCGATGGCGCCGGTGGTCCGCTCCAGAGCAAAAGTTTCGCCTTCGACCCATGTCTGGCCATGGGCCGGATGTGGAACCTGTTGAAAGTGTTGCCAGTGGGACATCTGGGGATCGGCCTGAAGATCGTTCCCCTCTGCGACCAGATGGGCCGGCACACCCCGACCCTGGAGGTGCGTTTGGGCTGCCTCGGCATCGCGGGCTGATGTCCAGTTGGTTATGGCTTGTTCGATATCGGTGGCTCGGGCCCGCCGCTGTTCGACATCGAGTTCGGCCAGCTGACCGAGACCGACCAGTTCGGCCAGCGCTCCCCATTGAGTCTGGGTTTCACATGCCACGGCAACCCAACGGTCGTCGCCTTTGGCCGGGAACACCGCGTGCGGGAACATCGTGGCGTCGGCGTTCCCGTGGCGACCGGCAGTGCGGCCATTGATCTCCTGGTCAAGCAGAGCAGGGGAGAGGTAGTGCAGCGCGTTCTCCAACTGTGAGAAGTCGATGTGCTGCCCTTCGCCGGTCTGGTCCCGATGCTCCAAAGCGGCCATGATCAGCGCCACCGAGGTTCGAGGTGAGATGTAGTCGGTGTAGGCGGTGAACGGCCCAGCCGGAATGCGGTCGGGCCAACCTGTCACCGGATAGAAGCCGGCAATGGCGGCCGCCATGGTGCCGAAGCCGGCGAACAGTCGCATGGGACCGCTCTGACCCATCAGGCAACTGGAGAACATCACCAGTTCAGGGTTGATCTTCTTGAGCTCGTCGTACCCAAGACCCCACTTGGCCATCGCCCGGGGCGAGAACGACTCGGTCAGCACGTCGGCCCACTTGACCAGATCGAGGACGACGTCTCGGGCTTCGCTGGTCCGCAGGTCGAGAGTGAGACCCATCTTTCCCGCGTTGAGAGAATGGAACTGGAGACCGTTCTCCTGCCCACCTTCCTCGCCGATGTTGGGGTTGGCGCCTCTCAGGACGTCGGGTTTGGACTCGCTTTCGATCTTGACCACGGTGGCGCCATGGGCGGCCAGGGTTCGTGTGGCCGCTGGTCCAGCTACCGCCCACATGAAGTCCACGACGTTGACATCGGCCAGGGCCTGACCGGAGCCATCCGCGCTCGGTGTTGGTAGCTGCTGGGGCTTTCGCCGCTCCTCCCGGACCTCGAGGTTGTGCTGGCCAAGCGAAGGCGCAGCTGGAAGGTCCCGCAGCGCAGGACCGGTGGTCTTGGCCACCACCCCGGGGAACCGAACGGCCTCTTCTCCGTTGGAGCGTTCGACGGGAACGTGTTCCCAGTAGCCCCGAGCAGCCAGATGTTCGAGTGCCATGACGTCGGCGGTGTTGGTCACCGGCGCCATCAGAAGGTTGTCCTCCAGGGCCTTGCCCAGCAGCTCGGCCTTCGGCTTGCTCTTGATGAAGGTGGCGAGCGCATGGGTGGCCTCGTCATAGGTGTCCATCGAGTCTCTGCCCTCGACGACTGCGAGTCCGAAGTCGACCCAATCCTTGTTCCGGAGTTCTTCGGAGCAGCCGCCTTCGTCGTGTATCCAATTGACCATACGGGTGGTGAATGGGCCCATCATCGGGCCAAAGAGGAACGTGTTGGTCACGTAGCCGTCGGCGCACTCGTAGACCCAGGGAATCAGGAAGCGACCGAACTCGACGGCGCCCGGCACCCGCTTCGGACTGGGGTTACCAACCAGGGTGGTCATGAGTTGGAACTGGCTGCAGTCGGCAAAGGACTGTTGGGCCGAGGAGTCAACGTGTTGGCCTCGTCCTGATCGGCGACGCTCATGCAGCGCGATGAGGACGGCGCCCGCGGTGTCGGCGGCCGCGTTGAGCCAGGTCTGGGGCAGGCTGATGCGGACGGGTGGCCGGTCCCGATCGCCGGTGAGGCTCATGGTTCCGCTGGCGGCCGACACAACGAGGTCGGTGGCCACCCAGTCCCGTTTCGGCCCGGTGGTCCCGAATGGCGAGATGGCTGCGGTAATCAGTGTCGAATTCTCCGCCCGCCATCTGGGCAAGTCGACGTCGAAGGCCCCCGAGGTGATGACGATGTCGGCTGATGCCGCCAGCTCATCCAGTTCGTTGGTCCCCGCCGCTGTTGTCTGGTCGACGACCACCGAGCGTTTGCCCCGGTTGTACGCCAGGAACTCCAGCGAACGTTCGGGATCGACGATGTCATCGACGTAGGGCCCACGATGCCGAGTGCGGTGGCCGCCCGGCGGTTCGACCAGAACGACGTCGGCACCCATCTGGGCCAGGAGAAGCCCGGCCAGGTGGCCTCGATCATCGGTGAGATCGAGCACTCGTTGTTGCGAGAGCATCAGTCAGAAGCGACGGTTGACACCTGGCCCTGGATGGTGCGCTTCTCGGTGTACTGGTAGGCCTGCTGCGAGGTCTCCGTTGCGCCAACGACAGCGCCCGGGCTCGCGCCATCGATATGGCCCATGGCTCCCTTGTGCAGTCCAAAACCAGCCAGCTGCTGGAGCCGCTTGGGCATGGCCTGCACGGTCTCGGGCTGGAGCGACAGATAGTGGTTTTGTTGCCCCCGCATCCAGCCAACGCAGTACTGGATGTTGGCCCCCATCCGCCATTGGTCCTCGGTGGTGTTCGGACCTCCGCAGTGCCACATGCCACCGTGCATGATCATCACCGAGCCGGCCGGCATCTCGGCCGGGATGGCGTCGTCGATCTCGTCAGCCCTGGGCTCCCGGTCGGCCTTGTGGCTCCCGGGGACGATTCGGGTGGCGCCGTTGTCGGCGGTGAAGTCCGACAACGCCCAAATGGTGACCGCCATCAGGGGTTGACGAGGGCGGGGCAATGTGATGTTGCCCTCGTCGGTATGCATGCCCTGCAACTCTTCGCCTGGCCCGATGTTCATGGCAGTGGTTCCAGAAAGAATGGCCCACCTGTCGATGAGGTTGGTGACGACGGGAAGCACCGCGTCGTGCGCCGGCATCTCCCAAAAGGCTGGATCCTTGGCCAACAGGTTGTAGATGCGCTTGGTGTTGTACCCCTCAGCCCGGTTCATCTTTGGTTGGATGTCGAGCTCTTCCTCCAGGCGGTTGACGGTGTCAACCAATCGCTTGTTGAGGTCGGGCTCGATCTCTACGACGGTGTAGCCCTGATCGTCGATGGTCCGAAGATGACTTTGCAGCGTGGCGTCGTCCATCCCCCTATGGTGCCCGATCCAGGAACGACCGGCGAGTGTGAGCGGTAGGATCCTGCCCCGTGCCAGCAACAATCGTGGTCGGAACCCAGTGGGGCGATGAGGGTAAGGGCAAGTTCACCGACCTTCTCGCCAAAGAGATGTCGATGGTCGTCCGCTATCAGGGCGGCCACAATGCTGGCCACACCCTGGTGGTCGACGGTGAAAAGTTCAAACTTCAACTTGTTCCCAGCGGTGTTCTGTACGACCACATCACCCCCGTCATCGGTAATGGCGTGGTGGTCGACCCGTTCGTGCTCCTGACCGAAATGGACATGCTTCGCCAGCGGGGCATAAACGTCGAGAAGATGGTGGTGTCGGGCAACGCCCACCTGATTCTTCCGTACCACCAGCAACTCGATGCCCTACACGAGCGGCACCTTGGTAAGGCCAAGCTGGGCACGACCAAGCGGGGCATCGGTCCGGCCTACGCCGACAAGGCGATGCGGCTGGGTATCCGGGTGCAGGACCTTCTCGACGAGGAGATTTTCCGTGAGAAGCTGCAAACCTCGTTAGGTCACGCCAACAAGGTGCTGACCAAGGTCTTCAACCGCCTACCGATTGATCCCGACCAGTTGGCCGACAAGGTCATGTCCGAGTGTCTGGAGGGTCTTGCCCCCTACATCGGCGATTCGGTCAACATCATCCACGAGGCGCTCGAGGGTGGACAGCACGTCTTGTTCGAGGGAGCGCAGGCGACGTTCCTCGATCTCGATCACGGCACCTACCCGTTCGTGACCTCGAGCAATCCGACTGCCGGCGGAGCGTGTGCGGGTGCTGGCGTTGGCCCTCGACACATCGACCGAATCGTTGGCGTGGCCAAGGCCTATGTCACCAGGGTTGGGGCCGGGCCGTTCCCGACCGAATTGTTCGATGACTACGGCGACAAGATGGTCGACATCGGTCGCGAATTCGGAACCAACACCGGCCGTCGTCGTCGTCCAGGTTGGGTCGATGCCGTCATGTTGCGCCACGCAGTGCGGCTCAACAGTCTGACCGAGATGGCCATTACCAAACTCGACGTCATGGACACCTTCGATACCGTGAAGATCTGCGTGGCCTACGAGATCGATGGCAAGCGGGTGGAGACCCTGCCGTACCACCAATCGGAGGTTCACCGGGCAAAGCCGATCTACGAGGAATTCCCCGGTTGGAAGACCGACCTGACGGCAGCCACCGAGCCCGGTCACTTGCCAGAGGCCGCCGCTTCTTACCTACGACGACTGGAAGCGCAGATCGGTGTGCCGATCACCCTGGTCTCGACTGGCCCGGGTCGAAGCCAGTTCCTTCACTGGGACAGCTGAGCCTCAGACCCGGCCGCGCTTGGGCAACGACAGGGACTCCCGAACCTCGACCGGAGCCATGCCTCGCAGGGCCGGTGGAATCCAGTTGCCGTCCTCGTCGGTATCTTCGCCTTTTCCGCCGATCTCCGGTTCGTAGCTGTCTGGTTCGAAGGTCTCTGACTCGTAGGAAACCGGTTCGAAGCTGATTGCTTCGGGGGATTGCGCGTCAGTACCGAGGTACTCACCCTGATCCTGTTCAGCCCTGAGGAACTCGGCTTCTGAGACCGGAGCGACTCGGCTCACCGCGCTGGCATGCTCGCCGCCAAGGCGGTCGAGGAGACTCGGTTGCGGGCTGGCTTGTTCGCTCGGTTGATCGAAGGGATCCGGCTCGGCCTGCGGGCCTGCAGGAGGTGGTGGTGGCGTGTCGTCGAAGTCGAAGCTCGAAGCCGAGCCGAAGTTGTCAACGTCGTCTGTCGGAGCATCGAATCCACCGACAGCATCGAACGAATCGAACGATTCTGGTTCGTCGCCGAGGCCGGCTGGCTCGTTCGGCATGGCAAATGGGTCGAAGGTCGGATCGAAGGTGGAGTCAAGGGAAGGCATCGACGACGACGATGGGCCGGGTGCTGAATCGGCGGACTGAGTGACCGATTCGGGCAGGTGATCCTGCAAGCGGGCCAGCAGCTCGGTCGACGACGGTTCCGGAGCGATGGCGTCGGCCGCGGTTGGCGGAGGAACGCTGGCGGCGGCTGCGGCGTTGTCGGCCTGTGGTGGGGCCGGGCTGTCCGACGCCACATAGGTTCCTACATCAGCTGCAGGAGGGGCATCGTCGGCTCCATCTTCTGTGGATTGTTCGTTCTTGTTCTTGCGAATGCCAAGACTGACTTTCCGGCGACGGGAGTCGGCCGATTCTTCAGGCTCTGGTTCGCCGAGATCGCGGATCTCAAACTCGCTTTCGGGCTCGTCGAAGAAGACGAACCGCCCGTCCTCCCGTTCGCCACGAGTTTCGGTGAGCTCTTTGCGGCGGTTGCGAGCGTCCCGCTTTGATGACTTCTTTTGTGTCTTCACGCCGCCCCGAACGCCACTGCGATCGAGCGCGCACTTCTTACACCAGGGCTTTTTCCGGCCCTTGGGCGTAATGAGGCACGAGCTGCAATAGTCACCTCCACAGAGGTCACAAACGTTGTCCGCTGGGTCCAGTGGATCGTTGTCGCAGCGTCCATTCATTGAAGGCACATCCTCTTCCGACTTCCGGCACACTGTGGATCGTCACGGTTTGCGACCGGCTTTAGTAGGAATGGACCCGGTCTGGAAGGTTCAGAATGCCCATACCCAATGTGCTTGCCGATCGCTATGCGAGTCCCGAGATGGTTGGGGTCTTCGATCCGGTCAACCGGGTGCGGACCGAGCGGCGGTTCTGGCTGGCGGTTCTTTCGGCTCAGATCGACCAGGGTCTCGCCGTCGACCGGTCGGTATTGGGCGACTACGAGGCTGTTCTGGAGGACATCGACCTGGACTCCATCCGGACTCGTGAGCTGGAGACTCGCCATGATGTGAAGGCCCGCCTTGATGAATTCTGTGCCCGAGCAGGGCATGAGGATCTTCACAAGGGTCTCACCTCTCGGGACGCCACCGAGAACGTCGAGCAGGTGCTCACCTGGCAGGCGCTCGCCCTCATCGAGCGACGAGCCACCGCCCTGCTGGCTCGGTTAGCTGAGCTGGCGGCCCTGCATTCGTCGACCGTGCTGGTCGGCCGAACCCACAACGTCCCGGCGCAGCCGACCACCATGGGCAAGCGGTTCGCCCAGTTCGGCGAGGAGCTCTTGGCCGCAGTTTCCCGACTCGACGATCTGCAAGACCGATTTGCTCTGCGGGGAATCAAAGGTCCCGTTGGGTCTCAACAGGACCAGTTGGACCTGCTCGGGAGTCCGGAGGCCGTTCACGGAGTCGAGAATGCGGTCGCTGACTATCTCGGTATACCCAAGGTTCAGAACGCGGTGGGTCAGGTATACCCCCGCTCGCTGGACTTCGATGTGGTCACCGCGTTGGCCCAGTTGTCGGCAGCCCCCGCCAACCTGGCGCTCCAGATCCGTCTGATGGCCGGTCATGATTTGGCCACCGAAGGCTTCCGCCCTGGTCAGGTCGGCTCGTCGGCTATGCCTCACAAGATGAACACCCGCTCGTGTGAGCGGGTCACCGGGCTGGCCACCATCCTTAAAGGCCACGTCACCATGGCTGCTGGCCTGTCCGGTGATCAATGGAACGAGGGCGATGTGTCGTGCTCGGTAGTTCGGCGAGTGGTGCTTCCCGATGCGTTCTTTGCTCTTGACGGTTTGTTCGAGACGACGTTCGCGGTGCTGAAAGACTTCGGGGTGTTCCCTGCCGTCGTTGAAGCTGAGTTGGCTCGCTACCTTCCCTTCGTCGCCACGCCAACGCTGCTGATGCATGCCGTTCGGCAGGGAGTGGGCCGCGAGACGGCCCACGAATTGATCAAGGAACATGCAGTGGCCACCGCGTTGGCGATGCGCGAACCAAGCGTCGACACACGGCCGCTGGTCGAAAGGCTCGGGGAGGACAACCACTTCCCCGGCTCCACGGCCGAGTTGTCGGAGATCATTGCTGATCCCGCCGCCTTGCTTGGTCTGCTCGAGGACCAGGTGGCGTCGTTCATCGGAAGAGTCGATGAACGGGTGGCCAAAGACGCACACGGGACCGACTACCGAGGTAGCGAGATTCTGTAGAGGGCCCTACCCCTACAGGCGGACCCCTACAAGCCGACCCCTACAAACAGCCGTGCCCGGCGCCGCCGTGAGGCTTGACCGGGCACGAATACTGGTGGTCGGGACCGGCGTCGATCCGGTGACCTACCGCTTTTCAGGCGGTCGCTCTGCCAACTGAGCTACCCGACCAGGAGGCCGGTGAAGGCCACCTCCAACCCAAAAGGGTTGCCGCGGTCCCGACGAGATTTGAACTCGCGACCTCCGCCTTGACAGGGCGGCGTGCACTCCAGACTGCACTACGGGACCATGTTTTCTTGCTGTGCTGTATTGCCGTGAACTTTTCTTGCTGTAACTCTGTCTTGCCGTAACTTCTTGGTACTGCTGGCTTGCTTGGTACTTGCTTCTTGGTATTGCTAGTACCCCCAACGGGATTCGAACCCGTGTTCCTGCCGTGAAAGGGCAGTGTCCTAGGCCGCTGAACGATGGGGGCTAGTGACATTGGCTCTTGGCCCGTGAAGGCTGCACCAATGTAGCAGG
>CALHBU010000023.1 GCA_937930655.1 uncultured Acidimicrobiales bacterium
CTTCGACTTCGACGCCATCGAGGCCAAGATCAAAGATCCCAGTGTCATCCTTGGTATTGGCGATGCTGGTGCCCATTGCGGTCAGATCCAGGACGCCAGTCAGTCCACCTACTTCCTCACCCGGTGGGTCCGAGATTCCCAAACCTGGACCATCGAAGAGGGCATCAAGATGCTCAGTTCAGAGGGCGCAGACCTCTTCGGGTTCGAAGATCGGGGCCGCCTGGTCGAAGGGGCCTACGCCGACGTGAACGTCATCGACTACGAGGGTCTCGAACTCAACTCGCCAGAGTATGTCTACGACTTCCCCAACGGCGCTGGCCGCTGGATCCAGAAGGCCGCTGGCTATGACCTCACGGTGGTCAACGGTGAGGTGTTCATGAAGGACGGCGAACACCAGGGGGCGCTGGCTGGCCGGATGATCCGGGGCTAGCGCTCGCTAACCAGCGACCGGGCGGGGTTCTCGGGGAAGCCCGAGCACCCGCTCGCCAATAATGTTGCGCTGAATCTCGTTGGAGCCGGAGTAGAGACTGGCCGGGCGAGCACAGAGCAGATGGTTCAGCCAGGTGGCTGGGTCGTTGCCACTGCTGGTTGAGGGTGGCAGGGGAACGCTGGTGACGATGCCGTGGTGGGCCGCTCCGTCGGCGCCAAGAACCTCCATGGCTACCAGGGTGATGTCTTGGTAGAGCTCGGTCCACTGGACCTTGCTCATCGATGCGCTACCCGGCCGTTCGATCGCTTCGAGCATCGCTGTCAACGTGCGGAGCCCGTCGGCTCTTAGTGCGCTGACCCTGCTCTGAAGGGCCGCCAACTTGCCCCGGATGACCGGGTCGGTGAGGAGATCCTCGTGTTTGGCGATCTCGATCACTTGATCGAGGAGGGCTTGAACCACCAAGGGAACGGTGGTGGCATCGCCGCCGCGTTCGAAGGCGAGCAGTGCATTGGTGACGTTCCAACCATCGTTCACTTCGCCGACGATGCAGTGGGCTGGCGTTCTGGCATCGGTGAAGAAGACCTCGTTGAAGTCTCGACCGCCCGCTGCGTTCAGGATGGACCGAACTTCAATGCCCGGTTGATCGACCGGGCACAGCAGGAAGCTGATGCCTCGGTGCTTCTTTTCGTCGGGGTCGGTCCGGCACAAAACGAAGACCCAGTTGGCCAGATGGCAATGAGAGGTCCAGATCTTCTGGCCGTTGATGACCCACTCGTCGCCGTCGAGCACTGCGGTCGTGCGAAGCCCGGCCAGGTCCGATCCAGCATCGGGCTCGGAGTAGCCCTGACACCAGCGATCCTCGCCCGAGAGGATCCGAGGCAGGTAGTGCTGCTTCTGTTCCTCGGTGCCGCAGACAAGAAAGGTGGGCCCCATCATGTTGATGCTGAGGGTGTCGGTTGGGATGCCGGTCGGTGCGCCGACCCGGGTGAATTCCTCCATCAAGACCACGTGCTCGATAGCCGACAGGCCACCGCCGCCGTACTCGGCAGGCCAGTCTGGGGCCAGCAGCTTGTGCTCGTGAAGTCGTTGGCGCCACTGTTCCAGCCATGGGTCCCGCTCGGCTTCGGGCATGGCTTCGACGCCCTGCCAGTCGGCGGGAAGATTGTCGGCGAGGAAAGACTGGATCTTGGCCCGGAACTCTTCAGCGGTGGTCGAGTAGGTGGCGTCCATTGGTGGCTCAGATTCTCTCGAAGTAGCGGCGTTGCTCCCAGTCTGTGACAGCGGCATCGAAGGCCGCCACCTCGGACCGGAAGAAGTGTGAGTAGTGCTGGACCACCGGTCGACCCAAAAGTCGGACCGCTTCGGTTGAGTTGGTGAACCGGTCGACGGCTGAGTGGAGCGAGGTTGGTACTCGCTCGACGTCCGAACTGTAGACATCACCCGTGAACTCCGCGGGCGGCTCTATCTGGTTGCGGATGCCGTCGAGTCCACTGGCGAGGGCTGCGGCGTAGGCCAGGTACGGGTTGGTGTCGGCTCCCGGTAGTCGACACTCGATGCGCAGGCTTGGGCCCGACCCCACCACCCGGAATCCGGCGGTGCGGTTGTCGGTAGACCAAGCCAGGCCGGTCGGGGCCCAGGACTGGTCTTGGTAGCGCTTGTAGGCGTTGATGGTCGGGGCGTACATGACCATTAGGTCCGGTGTGTGCCGCATCCAGCCGCCGAGGAACCAACGGAACCGATCGGTGCGGCCACCGGCTCCGTCGTCGAACACGTTTCGGTCACCCTCCCAAAGACTCAGGTGTAGG
The DNA here is from genome assembly GCA_937930655.1 of uncultured Acidimicrobiales bacterium. GTDB lineage: Bacteria > Actinomycetota > Acidimicrobiia > Acidimicrobiales > SZUA-35 > JAHECQ01. Next base: position 2,236 of record CALHBU010000023.1, read on the forward strand.
TGGCAGCTGTTTCCGGGCTGGTCGGCATCGGGTTTGGCCATAAAGGTCACGCTCACGCCAAGGCCGTCGGCCAGTTCCTTCAGGCCGTGCTTCATAACGGTGTGGCGATCGGCCATCTCAGCCACCGGGGCATAGCGAATGTTCAGCTCGTGTTGGCCAATGGCGGCCTCGCCCTTGGAGTTCTCGACAGGGATTGACGACGCCTTCAACGCCCGACGGGCAGCTCCGACGTAGTCCTCCACCCTGGCCCCCTGGAGCAGGTGATAGTCCTCGACGTACCAGCCGGCCGCTTCCAGGTTTCGGTGGCCCTGGAGGTGGGCGTCGCGGTAGCTGGTTCGGTAGAGAAAGAACTCGAGCTCAGACGCCGCTTCAACCCGTAGCCCGAGCTCGGCGGCGGCTTCGGTTTGTTGGCGCAACACGCTGCGGGGTGCGATGTCGACCAGCGCGTGGTCGGCGGTGTGGACATCGCAGAGAACGATGGCGGTGCGGTCGGTCCAGCCGGCCAGCCGGAGGGTGCCGATTTCGGGCACCAGGTGGACGTCGCCATAGCCCTTGTCCCAATTGGCGAAGGTGTAACCCTCGATCGGCTCCATTTCCATGTCGACGGTGAAGAGGTAGTCGCAGGCGTGCGTGCCTTCGGTGAGGGCTGACTCCAGGAAGAACTCGGCGTCGAAACGTTTGCCGACCAGTCGTCCGTAGTGATCGGTGAAGCCGACGATCACCGTGTCGACCGAGCCGTCAGCCACCGCCTCTGAGAGTTGACTCGCCGTCATCACCATTGGCGCAGGTTACCGGTGCTGGATCGACCGCTTCTGACTGGCCGGTTAGGTTTCGCCAATGGACAGTTTCAAAGGAAAGACCGCAGTCGTCACTGGTGGAGCATCGGGCATGGGCCGAGCCATGGCTCGCCGGTTTGCTCGGGCCGGCATGAACGTTGCCATCGGTGACGTCAACGCCGACGGCATGGCGGCGGTGGTTTCCGAACTTGAGGGCCTCGGGGTCCAGGCCATTGGCCTGCACACCGACGTCTCCGACGAAGCAGCCAACATGGCTCTCAACGCCGCGGCCTGCGAGGCCTTTGGCCAGGTCAACATCGTCTGCCTCAACGCCGGGGTTACCGGCTCGGCCGGTCGGTCCTGGGATCTGACCAAGAAGGACTGGGACTGGACGCTCGGCATTCTGCTCGACGGCGTCGTCCATGGCGTCCGTGCGTTCGTGCCCGGCATGCTCGAGCACGGCGACGGCCACATCGTGATGACGGCATCAATCGCCGGTCACGTTTCGTCGGCTTACAGCGGCCCCTACATGGTGGCCAAGCACGGTGTGGTGGCCCTGGCTGAGACGCTTTATCACGAGCTACGGGCCGAGAAGTCAGACCTCGGCGTCACCTGCCTCTGCCCTGGTTTCGTCAACACCGACATCGTCGCCGCCACCCGTCGCCGCCCGGCCGGTGAGGTGGGCTCGGTCCAGGATGAGCTTGGTGGCAAGTGGCTCGACTTCTCCGAGCGGGCACTGGCCGGCGGCATCGATCCCGAGATCGTCGGTGAGCAGGTCTATGACGCCATCGTCGACAGCCAGTTCTGGTTGTTCACCGACAAGGCGTGGGACGACGCCATCGGGCTCAAGAACCAGCAGATTCTCAGCCGGCAACCACCGACGCTTGGGCACCCCAGCACCGAGTAGGTTCCCCCCATGGCTGGCGCACTCGATGGCATGACGGTTCTCGACCTCTCGATTCTTGTGCAGGGTCCCCAGGCGGCCGCCATGCTCCACGACATGGGAGCCGACGTCGTCAAGGTCGAGCTGCCGGTGGCCGGCGACCTTGGTCGGTGGATCGTGGTGTCGCCCGAAGATCATCGATCCGGCTTGTTCGAGGCGTGCAATCGGGGCAAACGGTCGGTCACCCTCGACCTTCGCCAGGAGGGCGGCAAGACGGCGCTTCGGAAGTTAGTGGAAACCGCCGATGTACTCATTCACAACTTCGTGCCCGGCACAATGGAGGAGTGGGGCCTGTCCTACGAAGAGCTGGCGACTATCAATCCCCACCTGATCTACGCCAGCGGCTCGAGCTTTGGACCACTCGGCCCCGACGCGCCGCGGGAGGGGGCTGACACCATCGGCCAGTCCTGGGGCGGACTTATGTCCACCACTGGGACCGACGATGGTGACCCCACGCCGCTGGGGGTGCTGATTGCCGATCACACTGGTTGCCAAAATCTGGCCACCGGGGTTTTGGGCGCACTCGTGCATCGGGAGAGAACGGGGGAGGGGCAACGGGTCGAGGTCTCGCTGTTCGGCGGGATGATCTGGGCTCAGGCGTCAGAGCTGAACCACGCCCTGCTGAGCGGCGAGAACCTGGGACCAGCCAATCGTGGGCATCCCATGATCAAAGCCCTGCTCAGGATGATCCCCACCTCCGATGGTTGGATCCAGATGGTCGGCGTGCCCTCCCAGCTATGGCCCGGCTTTGCCCGAGCCATCGATCGGCCCGACCTCATCGACGACCAGCGGTTCACCACCCAGCTCCTGAAGCCTGACGACTTGGCCTTCCTTTGCGACCTGGTCGATGAGATCTTTCCCACTCGGACCACCGCCGAGTGGTGCGAACGGCTCGCCGCAGAACAGCAACGGTTTGCCCCCGTGCGGGATCACCTTGAGGTGATCGCCGACGAAGGGGCGGTGGCTAACGGCTACTTCATCGATGTGGAGCACCCTGAGTACGGCCCGATCCGGACCATTGGTTCACCGATCCGAATGAGTGCGACACCGACGGTTCCCGGGGTGGTTGCTCCCGAACTAGGTCAGCACACCGAAGAGGTGCTTCTCGAGGCCGGCTTTACTTGGGAGCAGATCGCCGAGCTCCAAGAACAGGGCGCCTGGTAAGACCGAGCTCTGTTCAGTCGGCGGCGAGTACCTGGCGGGCTCGTTCCTCAACCACGGTGCCGTCGAAGAACGAAGGATTCTGGCCACCCATTAGCTTGACGGTATTGGTGAAGGTGAACTCTTCGAAGTCGCCGTCGGTCATGAGGCCCTCGTCGACCAGCTCGTGGGCTTCGACCAGCACCTTG
>CALHBU010000024.1 GCA_937930655.1 uncultured Acidimicrobiales bacterium
CCTCGCTGACCGACGTCGAGTGGAGCGCACTGTCACTGGTGATTGGCCGAGCGGCTGGCGCTTCGACCATTGGATCGATGCACGGCTTTCGCTATGAGGACGATGGCCGGTCGGCCCCGACCGCCATCGACTTCGACCTGGTGGCCGCCCCGTTCGAGCAGATCATTGCCGCCATGGCCGAGCACGAGGCCGCCATCGGGACCGGGTGGGTGAAGTGTCTGTTCCAGTTGCAGCAGTCGTCGGGCGACAGCAAGTTTCAGTATGAGTGGTTCGACGTTGACCGGTGGGAGCCGAACCCGGCTGATGACGCTGAGCTACCGGAGCAGATCAGGCCGGTGTTCAAAGCCAAGCCCACCAACAACGTGGCTCCTCGGCGGTTGCCGCCAGGGTCACTCCTCTAGGCGTCGAACGTCGGCCCGCTCGCCGGTGCTGCCGTAGGCAATACCGGTCATGCGGTGAAGGTTGCGGGTGTTCCGTAGGTTGCCGAATGTTCGGGTGCCGGCGGTGGTGAGGCCGCCGTCGACCGTCATCGACTGGCCGGTGAAGAACTCGCTGTCGTCGCCGGCCAGCCACAGGGCAGCGCCTGCGATGTCGTTGCCTTCGCCTCGGCGGGGCCACGGTTGGCTGGAGGCAATGAACTCGTCGGCCGCTTCGATGTCACGGTCGTCATTGCCGTGCATCAGTGGGGTGTAGATCATGCCGGGGCAGATGGCGTTGACCCGGATCTGGTGCGGTGCCAATTCGATGGCGGTGGTCTTGGAGAGGTTGATGACGCTGGCCTTGGCCGCCGAGTAGGCCTGGGGTCCGGCGCCGGCGTTCTGTCCAGCGATGGATGCGGTGTTGATGATCGAGCCGCCCCTCCCCTGGTCGATGAGGACCCGGGCTGCGTACTTGGTGCCGAGGAACACGCTGGAGACCAGCACCGAGAAGGTGCGTTCCCAGTCGGCCAGCTCGATGTCGGTGATGGGGCCGAAGGCGCCACCGATACCAGCGTTGTTGAACATGATGTCCAGGCCGCCGAAGGCCTCGCTGGCCATGCTGACCAGTGAGGCGACGTCCTGCTCGACCGACACGTCGGTCTTCTGGAAGCGCAGCCGGGCCGCCTGATCGCCCGCTTCGGCCACCATCGCTTCACCCGCCTCGACGTTGAGGTCGCCGACCACCACCGAGGCTCCCTCGTCGAGAAAGCGATGGACCGTGGCCTTACCCATGCCACTGGCCCCTCCGGTGATGACGGCTACCCGACCTTCAAGTGTTCCCGACATGTCAACGCTCCTTGGCTGTTTCCCGACAATCCGGCCTGTACTCTTCTTCCGCAACGTAGATTCCAGACATGACCGTGGCCAAGCGTCGTCGGCACCAGGTCCGCTCTCAGGCCCCGATGTCGATGAAGTCCCCGTGGTCGGGCTTGAGGTCCACCCCAGCCCCTGGTCGATCTGTATCAACTCGGAGCAGGCCATCGGAGAGTTCCAGCCCCTCGAAGGGGTCGTTGGCAAAGAGGCGGTGCATCGCCAGCTCGTGCGGATAGGGCGAGAGCGGAAGGGCAGCGGCCAAGCTGGCTGCGATTGCATCGTGAACGCCCGGTAGGAACATGGCCCCGAAACGAAACGTCATGTCATTTTCCTGGCAGAGCCGAGCAACCTGCATTGTCTGAGCAATGCCACCGAACCGGGCAATACGCAGACTGATACAAGCGGCTCCACCGCGCGCAACAACAGTTTCGGCATCGCCCATCGAAAGCACCGATTCATCGGCCTCGATCGCGAGAGAGGCGTTGCTGGTCAGCCACGCCATTCCGTCGATATCGCGGCGGGCCAACGGTTGTTCGAAGACCACAACCGACTTCTCGGCGAGCCTGTTGGCTGCGACCAAGGCTGCGTCGCGTTCGTAGGACCCGTTGGCATCACAGACGATCGCCACGTCGGGACCAACAAGCTCGCGAACCCGCGAGACGCGGTCCATGTCCCGGCCGGTGTCGCCGTTCATCTTCACCTTCACGGCGCGGGCGCCACCGTTCAGAGCCTGCATAATGCTGGCGTCCATGAGCTGGGGCTCCTCGAGCGGAAGCAGATCCAGCACCGCGATCGGTTCGGTGACCTGGGAGCCGAGGTAGGTGCTCAGCGAAACCCCGTGGATCCGGGCCGCCAGGTCGTGAAGCGCGCAGTCGATGCCGGCCCGAATCGGATTGAACGAGTAGTTGAGATCAAACAGCAGGTTGTCAACGCTCTTCATGACGCTCTCCGGATCGAGGGCATCAGCGTCAACCACCGCAGCTCGAAACAGCTTCACGACCGCCAAGACGGCGTCGGCCGGAAGAGCTATCGGTGGCGTCGCCTCGATCGCGCCGTAGCCGTTCTCGCCACTCTCGCTGGTCACTCGCAACACCACGGAGTCGATGTGACTGAACTCGCCGAACTTGAGCCTGAGCAGACCGGCCGCCACCGGTTGGCGGAGGTGCATGGCCGAGAACGACCTGATTCTCATTGCTCCACTTCGCTTACCTGGCTATGCCCGTAGGTCACGGCAGCCACCGTACCCCTCGTTCCGGACCGGCCTCGGACCGGGGCAGGGTCTAGGAACGGTCAATGGCCTGAGGACCGGCCATGATGGGGCCATGACGACCATCATCTATGGAGCGGGGGGCATCGGCGGCACGATTGGCGGCGCCCTCCACCGCGCCGGATACGAGGTAGTTCTCATCGCCCGCGGCGCACATCTCGAATCTCTGCAGTCGATGGGCATGCGGTTTCGAATGCCCAGTGGGGACGAGACGCTGACCATTCCAACGGTCGGTTCGCCAGCCGAGCTTTCGATCGGTAACGACGACCGGGTCATCCTGGCCATGAAAACCCAGGACACCGTCGCGGCTCTCGATGATCTGGCGGCCGCTACCAATAACGAGCCGGCCATCGTCTGCGCCCAGAACGGGGTTGAGAATGAGCGGCTGGCGCTACGCCGCTTCGCCAGGGTCTACGGCATGTGCGTTCTCATACCTGCCACCCATCTCGAACCAGGCGTGATCCATGCCGAAGGCATCCCGAAGTTCGGTGTGCTCGACATTGGGCGTTTCCCAACGGGGACCGACCAGGCGAGCGACCAACTGGTGGCCGACCTCACCGACTCTGGTTTCGTGTCGCGGGCGGACGGCGACGTCATGGGCCGGAAATACCGAAAACTGATCCGCAACCTCGGCAACGCGGTCGATGCCCTGTGCGGGCGCCCATCACGGTACGGCCCGTTGACCGACAAGGTCACCGAGGAGGGCTGGGCCGTCTTGGAAGCGGCCGGCTTGTCGGTTACCGACACCAACGATTCCGACAACGCACTGGTGCAACAGGGCGAGATCGACGGCAAGAAGCGGGCCGGCAGCTCCACCTGGCAGAGCCTGGCCCGTGGGATGGGCTCGACCGAGATCGACTATCTCAACGGCGAAATCGTCCTGCTGGGCCGAATGCATGACGTGCCCACGCCTGCCAACTCGATGTTGCAGAAGCTGCTGGCCGATTTGGCCCGCACCGGCGCTCCTCCCGGCTCCTACGACGAGAAGGAGCTGCTTGCCCGCCTGAGCTGAGCGGCTCTGCACGAGCTGAGCTGGCACGCACGAACGCTCTGGCGGGTCCAGCGTCCGCTACGAGCCCTTTGTCGGTTCCAGGTATCGCTGCCGGTCATTTAACCGGCCAAAGTGGCGGTGCCGGTCGCTGCATCCGCCAGAAGCGCGGCTTGGCATTGTGGTCGCCGAGGTAAACAATCCATGGCTCAGGAGCGTTTTCTTTCCATGGGGACGATTGCGGACGAAGAAGCCAACGGTGACACCGAGGCTCCGACCGTCGACGTGCCTCTCGCCGTAGTGCCTGACTTCGCCGGCTTCTACCAGGCGAACTATCGCTCGGTTGTCGGCATCGTCTTTACCCTGACCGGAAGCAGTACCGCCTCAGAAGAGCTGGCTCAGGAAACGTTCGTCAGGGCTCATCGCAATTGGCAACAGCTGGAGACCCATCCCAACCGACAAGCCTGGGTGAAGCGGGTTGCCATCAACCTGTCGCACTCGTCGGCCCGACGGGCAATGGCTGAGGCCAAGGTGCTCACCCGGTTGAGTCGGGAACGACCACGGATCGAAGAGCTGCCCGAACCGGCCGGTCGGTTGTGGGAAGCGGTACGGGCGCTGCCCCGCAATCAGGCCATTGCCATTGCCCTTCGCTACCACGATGACCAGTCGATCGAACAGATCGCCGAAGTCCTGGATTGTGCGCCGACGACGGTACGAGTCCATCTACATCGAGGCCGGCAAACGCTGGCCATCCAACTTGATCTCGAACTAGAGGAGAACAGCCATGAAGCTTGATGACGCACTTCGGGAGGCCAGTGAGGCCACCGACAACAGCATCCGCCACGTCGTTGCCGACGCGCGCCCCACTGCCGGTTCCGGAGGCCGGGCCGGAGTGGCCCTGGCCAGTCTGGCCGCCGCCACCCTGGCCGTTCTGGGGGTGGTGGTACTTGGTCGCGGCGATTCCACCGCCACTCCCACCGCCGCCGACCAGCCAGAAGCTTCAGCGCAGACGACAGAGCCGGCCGAACCAATGCTGCTGGTCACCGATGGCCTGACGGACACCGGGTTCAGTCCCGGTTTCAGCGGTGCCGTTGACGACCTCGGCACACCGAACTTCACGTTGACGCGCCACGCCTACGGGATCGCCGGCGAGGCTCCCGGAGACATCCGGCTGGTAGTTGCCGTACACACGGGGCCGTTGGGGCCGCCGGTTCCCGGCGGGAAGGACATCCAACTCGGTGATCGTCCCGGCGTCCGGATGGACGACGAGACCATTTTTGTCCAGGTGGACGACGCCCATGTCGTCGTCTATAGCTCGGGTCTCACCATCGACCAGCTCGACGAAATCGGAGCCACCATCACCGCCGATGGTCAGGTCGATGCGCCGGCCGGGCTCAGCTATTTGGGTGCGGAAGAGCTTCTGTACTTCGATGAGTTGAACCTCGGAGCTCACGCTGGTGGTCAGGTTTCGTCTTACGACGAGAGTCTCAGTCGCCATGTCAATATCGCCTCTCTGCCCCTAGTGCCCAACGCCGAGGACTTCTACCGGTGGGGATCGCGGGATGATGTCGAGGTGGCAACCATCGGTGGCCGTCAAGTTCTAATCATCACTGCCGAAGACATGGACGACTTTGCCCGAATCATCTGGTTCGAGGACGGAGCGACCGTCGATGTGACCACCGTCGGCCTCACCCGCGCCGAGCTGGAGGCGGTAGTGGCAGGGGTGCGACCGGCCAGCGAGGGCCCTGTCGCCAAGCCACCAGCGGAGAATGCGGCCAGCGAGGACGTCGTCCCCTTTGATCCCGACGGTCGTTACGTCACCTCTCCCCCTGCCGGCATGGAGCTGGTGGCTTCCGGTGATCTGGCTGGCCTCGGAACTCCAGCGTGGGTCTCTCACCAGTTCGTGTACGGAACAGGCAGCGCGCCGGAGCCGGGGGCACCTGCCTTGGTTCTCACACTTTCGCCGGCCCCGCCTGGGTTCTTCCCGGGAGAGGCCGTCGACATAGGCGGCAACGAAGCCGTCATCGTCGACCAAGAAGCGGCCGGTACATCGACTGATCTCGAGATGATCATCGGCGACCAAGGCGTTGAGCTGACTGGCAGCGACCAGATCTCGATGGACCAGATCATCGAGGCCGCCGAGGCCTATGTCGGCTTCGTTCCGACCAGTCCTGACAATGTTCCAACGTCACTTGGTCCAGGACTCGAGCTCCAGAAGAGCTCCTCGTTCAACGCTTTTGGAGACCAATTGGCTGGCCATCCTGAGGAGCGAATGGCGGTCTACGAAGACGGCGATCGCCGTCTCTCGGTACGTTCGCTTCCGCTATCGGCTACCACGTACGGCATTCCTGCCTGGCTCTTCGCCGAGACGATCGAGGGGGTGCAGATCGGTGAGGTCGAGGGTGTCCTGGTTGAACGGGACAACTTCGCTTCTCTCCGCTTCAGGCATGAGGGCCGTATCGTCGAGGTTGTGGCCAACGGGCTCAGCCGGGACGAACTGATCGCCGCTGCTCAGGGCGTTCGGGAAGCCACCGCCGACGAGTGGGACGTCGGCAACTCGTAGACCCGAGCTGCCAACCGCGCTAGCCCATCCCGGCTAAGCGGTAGAGCACAAGCGAGCCGGCAACCGCCACATTCAGGCTCGAACCCCGACCAATCATCGGAATCTCGACCACATCGTCGATCCAGTCCCACACCTCGTCAGGCACCCCCTCGTGCTCGTGTCCCAACAACACCACTGTCCGCTCCCGCGCTGGCT
>CALHBU010000025.1 GCA_937930655.1 uncultured Acidimicrobiales bacterium
GAAAGAGGCCTGCGAAAGCAGGCCTCCAACCAGATTCTTTTGGAGCGGACGACGAGATTTGAACCCGCGACCCTCACCTTGGCAAGGTGATGCTCTACCAGCTGAGCTACGTCCGCATGTAGCCGCTCACTATACAGAAGAGCGGCCAGCTTTATGGCACCCTCGAAGACCGCTCCTACTCTTTCGGTCGTAGATCGATAGTGAGAGTGAGGATGCCGTCGTCGAGCGATGCCTCGGAGTCACCAATGATGGCGAAGTCCATGAAGTCTTCTTGAGCCTGCTTGATGAACATCTGCCGTTCATCACCCCCAACCGGAGGAAGGTTGCGTTTCTTCACCGCTGCCGCTCGCTCCTTGAAACGAGTGAGCATGGCATCCACATCAAGACCATCATCAGCCATGAGAGGACTCTACCGAGTGCGACGGCCAGCCTGAGGACCGGTGAGACGAAGCCATTCGTCAGCGCCATCGTCGGCCAACGCTTCCGCCGTCGCCCGCTCGGCTTCTGTCTTCTCGACATCTGGCTCGACCATCCAGGGCTGGGCCGCTGGCGCCACTGAGGTGTAGCCACCGGCGGCCACTTCATCATCGAACTCGTGGCCGGCTTCCACTGGAACCGGCACCGGAGTGCGTACCCGCTTCTTTGGATCGGTGAATCGCCAGTACCAAACAGTCAGTACCGCCAACAGCAGAGCGACCACCAGAAGGGCGACAATAATGAGCGTGATGGTTCGCCCCGTCTCATCCGCTGCTTGTTGTGCCAGCAAGCCCGTTACCACTGCCGTTTCGTCCCTCGCTCGATTCTGAGCCCCGACCGTAGCAACTCAGCGCTGATGGTGGGCGCAGGAGTAGGTCGTTCGTCCTCCGATTTCTCGACGAAGCAGTGCGGTGCCGTCTTTGGGGCACAAACCACCCCGAACTCTCGCCGGTTGCAGGCGGCCAGTGTGAGAGCCGCCATCTCGGAGAAAATCAGCAAGCACCTTGCGCAAGTGACGCACCAGCTTCTTGACTTCGTCGTCGGTTAACGAGCCGGCCGCCCGGACTGGATCGAGCCCGGCCCTCCATAACGTCTCGTCGGCGATCAGGTTGCCAACACCGGCGATCCGGCTTTGGTCGAGGAGCCGGGCTTTCAGCGGCACTTCCCCCACCGCTACTCGGTCTCTGACTTGCTTGGGCTTGATGACGAACGCATCAACCCCAAGGGCATCTTCGTCGGGATCCAACGACACGCCGCCGAGTCGGCGCGGGTCCCTCAGGCGGAGATCGCCACCGTCTTCGAAGTTGAGCACAAAGCGATCCCACGCCGGGTCGTTCCGGGTGCTGGAGTACTCGAGATAGTCGATGCTGGCGTTATCGTCGACGATGAGTCGACCCGTCATCCCGAAACGCAGCCCGACCCTGGTGTCGTCGTCGAGATCAAGAACCAGCAGCTTGCCCCGAGCCCGGGCGGCCACGACGGTGCGACCGGTAACGGCAGCTGTCACTTCCGCTGGAGTGAGACCACCCTTCAGAAACCACTCGTCGGGTGCTTCGACCGAGGCGATCGAACGGCCAACCGCCGCCTCGGCGCCGCGGCGGTAGATCTCGATTTCGACCCCTTCGGGCATCGGTCTCAGTCGCTCTTGGACTGCTCGGCCAAGAACGACTCGATCATGGGGCCGAGATCGGCGAACTCGATAAGGAAGCCATCGTGTCCGTGGTCTGAATGCAGCACTTCGAAACTGACCTCATTGCCACCGGCAATCAAACCGTCTCGTAGCGCTTCCTGTTGCCTGGGGGTGTAGAGGATGTCACTGTCGATGGAGACCACCAGGCTCGGGCTGTCTATACGGCTCAGAGCAGCGTCGACGCCGCCTCGGCCGCGCCCGACATCGTGAAGATCCATGGCCTTGTTCAAAACCAGATAGCTGTTGGCGTCGAACCGGCGAGCCAGCTTCTGCCCGTGGTAGTCCAGGTAGCTTTCGACCTGGAAGCGATCCCAGACGCTGAACGAGTCGAGGCGATCGACAACCGAACGACCGAACCGGTTCTCGAGCGAGATATCGCTGCGGTAGTGGATCTGCGCAATCCGCCGGGCCAGCATCAGGCCCTCGGTTGGGCCCTCACCGTCGGGCGCGTCGTAGTAGTCGCCACCGTTCCACTTGGCGTCGTTGACGATGGCCAAGCGGCCAACCTCGCTCCAGCCGATCTGCATGGGGCTGGCGGCCGCGGTGGTGGCAACGGCCACCATCGATGCCACCCGCTCGGGGAACATCACCGCCCACTCGAGCACCTGCATGCCACCCATCGAGCCGCCTACCACCGAGAACCACCGGTCGATGCCCAGATGATCGGCCAGCATGGCCTGGGTGCGGACAATGTCTCTGATCGACACCACCGGGAAGGTGGCGCCATAGGGCTCACCGGTGCTTGGGTTGATGCTGGCCGGTCCTGTGGTGCCCTGGCACCCTCCCAGAACATTGGCGCAGACAACGAAGTACTTGTCGGTGTCGATGGCTCGCCCGGGGCCGACGAGGTCGTTCCACCAGCCTTCGGATTGCTGACCGGCGCCGCTGGGCCCAGCGGCGTGAGCATCACCGGTAAGGGCGTGACACACAAGGATGGCATTAGAGGCCGTGGCGTCGAGGGTGCCCCACGTTTCGTAGGCAACATCGATCTGATCGAGAACCCCTCCACCTTCGAGGGCAAAGCACCGGCTCTCGCAGACCCGCACGAATTCTCGCCACGCGGGCGGATCGCCTGGAGTCCAGGCCCCCGACGCCGGCAGCGGCGTCGGATCCTGCGTTCTACGCAGGGGAAACTCCTGGCCTGTCATGACAAAATACTACCTAACTGGTCAGCAATTGGGCGAACGGCGGTGGTGTGACTCATGGCAAGTGGGGTTCATGGCAGGTGGGGTTCATGGGAGGCGGGCCTCCCACCAGTCCAGTACCGATTCCTCGGCACCGTAGGCCCGGTTCATCAACCGCCCGACGTCACGGACCATTCCGTCGGCCGGCTTCTCGCCTGCTGACGTGGCGATCTGTTTGGCGGCGGCGGTCCACTCGGCGGTACCTGCCGGCGTCGGCAGACTGCCGACGTCCCTGGCCGCCAACTTGATGGCGTCAACCGAAAGCGCTCCACCAAACCATCGACGAGCGGCCCACGCCACGACCGGTGGGGCAAGGAAAACGGCAGCAATGAGAGGGAGATCCTCCGGACTGGCGTGGATGGACAGCACCGGCGTTACCGGCGCTAACCGCCCATCGGTGTCAACCATTGGTTCGAAGATCCGTGACTGCGTTGGCAGCACAACCTTCGGCCGAAGCTGGCGTTCGAGCCAGGTACTGACCCCCGGTTCGAGGGAGGCCAGGTTGACGACCGGCCGCTCCCAGAGTGTCTTGGCGAATCTGATCGGCCGCTGGCCCCAGTGGTGTTGGAGCGGATCAAGCGAGCCGACGGTGGCCAACCTTGGCCGTGGGTCATCGACGTCGCCCTCGACACACGCCGCGACCAGACCGTAGTACTCGTCCCGGAAACCGGCGGTGGTCGCTACCTCCCCAAGTCGAGGGTCGTCACCGAGGCACC
>CALHBU010000026.1 GCA_937930655.1 uncultured Acidimicrobiales bacterium
GATCAGAAACGACGGGCCGCCCTCACGCACCAGGTCCTCGGGAACAACCACCGGCTCGAACAGCCAGAGAGAGTGAAACATCTCCGGTCGGCGAACGCCGGCAAAGGCCGCTGAGGCCCCACCCAGGCTATGAGCGACGTAGCGAATGGGCTGGCCACCAAGAGCGTCTACCGCAGCCATGACGTCCTCGGCCATCCGGTCTCGGTCCACCGAGTAGCCGGCCGCAGTTGGCCGCGACCGTCCGTGGCCACGGAGATCGAGCCCGTAGCAATGAAACTTCGAGGTCAGGAACGGCAGAGCACCAAACCACATGCCAGCGTTGAGTCCGTTGCCATGGCACAGCAGCAGATCGGGGCCTTCGCCTCCAAAGTCGTGCAGCGACACCTGCTCGCCATCGGCGCTCTTCAGTTGTTTGGTGGTGAACGAAGGGCTCAGTCAGATCACCCGTAGCTCGCGCATGTTGTCGATGGCGTCCTGGTCGAAACCGAGCTCGGTTAGGACCTCCTCGGTGTGTTCGCCCAACTCGGCGGCCCGCCGTTGGATACCGCCGGGGCTGGCACTCATGGAGACCGGGAAGTCGGTCACCCGGGCCGGCTTGTCGAGGGTGGGGTAGTCGACGTCGGCCATGATGTTGGTGGCGTTGATGTGCTCGTCGTCGAGCGCCTCCTGGGGGCTGTACACCGGGCCACCGGGCACCTTGGCTTCCTCCATGGCGTCGAGCACTTCGGCCGAGCTCCGGGTGGCGGTCCATTCCGCCATAGCTTGAGAGAGGGCAACGCCGTTGTCGCCTCGAGCCTCGTCGTCCTTGAAGCGGTCGTCGCTGAGCAGGTCGGGCCGACCGATCATCTCGGCCCATCGCTCGAACTGGAAGCCACCGATGACCATGCACATGATCCAGCCGTCGGTGGTCTGGAAGACGTCGCTGGGGCCGGCAGTCTGGGCTCGGTTTCCGGAAGCAACCCGATCGAGTTGAAGTTGATCCTGCTCCATCAGGTGGCCATTGGTAACGGTAAGCGCCGTCTTCAGTAGTGCGCCTTCGATGACCTGTCCCTCCCCAGTCTGGTCACGGTGCCGGAGGGCGGCCATGGTTGCGAAGGCACAAAGGGAGGCAGTGCCAAAGTCGACGAAGGGCACGTTGGCCCGCATCGGGGCATCGGGCTCACCGGTGACGTGGAGCGTGCCTGACATCGACTGAGCCAAGCCGTCGAAGCCGACCTTCTCGCTGATTGGTCCGCCGCTACCGAAGGCGTTGGCAGTGGTGAGGATGATGTCGGGCTTTATGGCCTTAAGCGTCTCGTAATCGAGACCCATGGTTACGAGCGTCTGCGGTGGCAGGTTGGCCACCACGATGTCGGCTGATTCGACCAAGCGCCGCACAACCTCTTTGCCCTCGGGCTTCAGTGGGTTGAGGGTGAGGCTGCGCTTGTTGCGGCCAACCTGAAGAAACATTGCGCCAACACCGTCGGTTGTCACCGGTGTCATGAAGCGATCTTCGCCACCGTCGACTCGTTCCACACGAATCACGTCAGCGCCCAAATCGCCAAGCAGGGTGGCGCAAAATGGCCCTGCGATGTAGCGGCCGAAATCGACCACCCGTATTCCGTCGAGTACTCCAGGCATGACAGTCCCCTTATGCGTTGGTTTCAGTCGGTCCATCGCATGAGGCCCTCTTGGGCGCACGTGGCGACGAGATCTCCAGTCTCGGTGTAGAAGCGGGCCGTGGTCAATCCCCGCCCACCTCCTGTGGTCTCCACCGACTGTTCGAAGAGGAGCCACTGGTCGGCCCTAGCCGGTTGATGGAACCACATTGAGTGATCAAGTGTCGTTCCGAACGCCCGCTCATCCTGCCAACTGTGGCCGTGGGGCAGGAACACGTGATCCAGCAGGCTTGAGTCCGAGAGATAGGCAAGGGCAGCTGCGTTGACGTGGCGATCGTCGGTCACTGCCTCGGTGAGGCGAGCCCACATCAGCTGCGGTTCGGTTACAGCTTCGGCCGTCTCGAGGTCTGGAGGATTCACATAGCGAAGGTCCAAGGGTCGGACTTGCCAGCGCTCGAGGCCATCACCGCCCTGACCGAAAATGAACTCCTGGTAGCTAGTGGGCGCATCGTCGGGCCCAGGAAGGTCATCGAATGTCCTGGGAGGCGCATAGTCGAGCCCATCTTCCGGCACGTGAAACGAAAGGTTCACCCGAAACACTTCCCGGTCGCCCTGAGAAGCCACCACGTTCCTGACACTGAACGATCGACCATCGCGGACTCGCTGAACGTCGTACTGGGTGGGCTCGGAGACATCACCAGCCGACAGGAAGTAGGCATGGAGGGAGTGGGTGAACCGGTCGCCATCGACCGTTTCGGATGCGGCCATCATCGACTGGGCAAGAAACTGACCGCCGAAGGTGCGGCCATCGGGCTCGATGGCTGCCGGCCCGACAAACACGTCGGATGACGGTTGGTCGAGCGTTATCAGTTCGGCAAAAGTAGAGGGCTTTTGGTTTGTCACGGAGCAGCTACGCCAAGCATCGGGGAAGCGCCCCGCCGTTGAAGGCGACCATGTCCATGATGGCCAGGTCGATTCGGAACTCGGGATTCTTTCCCGCCTCCCGGTAGGCCACATGTAGATTCCCAACCAGTCGTTCAGAATCTGACCACTCAGCAAAGCGACCGAGATCTACTTCCTGAGCATGCTCCAGGGGGGTGCGACCGGCCTCCATGCCCACCCCCGCTTCCTTTTGGACAAACGTCAGATACTCACGTTGGTCATCGAGCGCGGAGCGCAGACCATCACCCCGCGCTACGGGACCGTGGCCGGGCACAAGCACGCTGGCTCCTTGAGCCTCCAGCCGATCCATGGCGTCGATCGTTCCCGACACCGAGCCAAAGAGGGAGAACGGGGTACCGCCGTGAAACACCAGGTCGCCAGCGAACAGGACCTTGTGGGCCTCAATCCAGGCCGTCACGTCACCTTCAGTATGAGCGACGAACCCCATGTCTCGTAGTTCGAGCGTGACGTCACCAACATGAAGGTCGAGAGCACCGGAGAAGGTCAGGGTGGGCGGTGCGAACTGGAGGTCACCCCACTCGACCCCGGGGAACGCGGCCGAGTAATCGTTGATACCTCCGTTGGCCATCATCACCTTGCGGCATTCTTCGTGGGCCACGATGGTGGCGCCCTCGAACAGATAATTACCGTGGGTGTGGTCGCCGTGATGGTGGGTATTGATGAGGGTGGCGATGGGCTTGTCGGTGACGGACCGAATGGCATCGATGAAGGCCACCGTTCTGGCCTCGGTTGAGGTGGCGTCGACCACGACAACATGATCGGGTCCGACAACGAAGCCGGTGTTATTGATGAACCAGGTTCCGTCCGGTTGTACGTAGGAGTACACGCCAGCGGCCACCTCCTCGAGAATCGGGGGTGGAAGCTCTCCATGCTCATGTGCCATGGACCCAACCTAGATCAGCGGGCAGGATGACAGCCATGGCCAACGATTCCCCACCAGACCATCCAACCGAGCACTTCCGGTTTCCCGTCGATGCCACCTCGGTCATGCTCTTCGCCCGGTCGCTAGGCGATGACCAACCGGCGTCGATCGATATCGATCACCCCGATGCCGCCGATGGGTTGGTGCCGCCCCCGACGTTCTTTCAATCCAGTGCCCACTACGAGCCGGACTATCCGCTCGACACGCTGCGGACCGGTTGGAAGCAGAAGATCACCCCTCGGCATCCCGGCCCGGGTAAGACCCTCCACGGCGAGCAACGATTCGTTTACCACCACCCGGTCCGATCGGGTGACGTGCTGGATGTGACCATCCGGATCGGCGACCAATGGCGTAAGGAGAGCAGCCGGGGCGGAGCACTCGACTTCGTCGAGCAAATCACCGAATTCCGGAATCAGGACGGTGTGCTTTGCGTGACCGCGGTGAACACCGGTGTCATTCCAGAAAACAAGCCAGGGAGCGACTCATGACCGACGTACAACTAGCGGTCGGCGAATCCCGCACCGAAGTGGTCATCGACGAAGTCACCCCGACTCACCTTGTCCGCTACGCCGGCGCCAGCGGCGATTTCAATCCGTTGCACCACAACGACGACTACGCCCGGGAGCATGGCTATCCCGGCCTCTTCGGGCATGGCATGTTCAGCATGGGTCTGACTGCCAAGGTCATCACCGGCTGGTTCGGGCCAGAATCTCTACGCCAGTTTGGCGTGCGCTTCACCCGGCAGGTGTGGCCCGGCGACCAACTCACAACCACCGCGGTCGTAACCGAGGTGACTGGGGCCACCGCCAACCTCGATCTGGAAACGGTGAATCAGAAGGGGGAGGTTGTTGTGGCCGGAGATGCCGTCGTCAGCCTTCAGACCGACAAACCAGCGCCGCGGTGACCAGATCGGCGTGGGTGCCGATGAGCTCCATGGCACGGGTGTAGCTGGTGTTCTCGATGGTCGGGTCGGCCTCGGCGTTACACGCTTGCTGCACGCCCAGGTCCCAGGCCCGCTCGGAGTTGGCCCGAACCTCAGGGGTGAACCACGTCTGGAGAATCTCGTTGTGTTCGAGGGCGTTGTCCCGCTCAGCGGTGATGGCGTCGACCTGGGCTCCCGTTTCTTCCAGTTCGGAGGTGAGATCGTCGACGGTGGTCTGAAGCTCGGCAGTGGCCTCATCGGCATCAGTGTCGGCCATGGCGAGGGTGTCGGTGTCGTCGACCGTCTCGTCAGAGGAGGCGTTGCTTTCGTCGGTAGCTGCCACCGACGCCTCTTCGTTCGACGCCACTGGGTTGTCGTCGTTACCGCGACCGATGGCCCACCCGATCAATCCACCAAGGAGCAGCAAGACCAACCCCGAACCGAGCAGCTTGCCCATCATGCCGGAAGCGGGCGTGGCCGGCTGCGCGGGAAGAGGGGCGACCGCCGGACGGCTCGCCGCCTTCTGAAGAAGCGGATCGTTGTCGATCCGTTCGGTGAGCTCGCGGCTCTCCGGATCGAGGCCGGACGCATGTCGGGTGTCGCTGCCGGTTGCCTTGCTGGTTCCAGAGCTGGACTCTTGAGTCTTGGCGAAGAGGCTGTTTGAACCTGGTGCCTTCTTTGCCGTTTCCTGCAGTTCGGCCACCGGCTCGGTCTTGGGCGGCTCGGTCTTGGTTGCCACCTTGGTCGCGGTGTCTCCCGACGGCGAACTGCCGAAGATGCGGGCCCGACCCGGTTCGGACAAGGTCGTTGAGGTAGCCGCGTTCTCGAGCGACGCGGCGTTGGGCTCCGACCCGGTGGACGGTGACCCGTTGGAGGCGTCGGCCTCGACCCGCTTCGGAGCGGCCGGTGCGGGAACGTCCCCGGAACCGTCTGAACCGGCCGGGATGAACTGGGCGGCAGGCACACCAATCCGGGTATTCGAGGTCCACTCTCGACCGTTCCAGAAACGCTGGTCTGCTTCGCCGCGGGGATCGGGATACCAACCGGGAAAGGTGTCTGCTGCGTTATCAGTCATGCGAGGAAGCTTCTTTGTCGGGAGCTGGAGTCTTAGGAAAGAACCGGGCTCCAAAGAACCCGAGTGAATAGGACGTAGACGAGCCCCACCGCCTCGCGGGACAGAGTGTAGACACGAAAGTCGAGTTGTCGAAAAGCCTTCCCGCTAGGGGCGGTTCGACAACTCTTCAGCGCGGCCGGCCTCGTACTCCTTCTTCGGCTGGAAGCCGTTCTGGTCGCTGAACGTCTCCTCGGTCCACGCCATCAACTCGTCGTCGTCAAGAAACAGGTCGACCGGTCGAACCTGAGGCTGGGTCACATGGAACGGTGTGTCGGCGTAGACCTCGACGCCGTTGCCTTCGGGGTCCTTGAAGTAACAGGACCATGTGTTGCCATGGGAAACCGGCCGGATGGCCACGTCCTGACCCTGGAGGGTTCGGGCTAGATCACGAACGGCGGTGAAGTTCCCGGCCCGGAACGCCATGTGGTCGACCGGTCCGGGTGCGTCGTCGTCTCGAATAGGCAGCATGGCCAACTGGTGATGGTTGTTGGGATCCTGGGAAAGGAACACAATCTCGGTATCGAGCGGCGGGAGATCACCCCGGTTCGGAAGGTTGAGCGGACCCCGGTCGACAACGTCGAACTGCAGCGTGTTGGTGTAGAACTCCAGCATGGTGTCGAGGTCCCTCACCTTGAGAACCACATGGGAGAAACCGAGTTCGAGCCCCATCAGACGACCTGATCCACCATGGCCACGACCATCCCGGTAACCGGGCTGTCGAAGCCTTCGAAGGCTGCTGCCCGCTCCGGTGAATCGTTGTAGGTCGCCAGCGATGCGTCGAAGTCGCCGGTGTGAGAGGTGGCCCAGACGAACTGCAAGTTCTCCTTGTCGGCATAGGCAAAGTCGACGGTGAAACCAAAGCCTTTCCTGACCTCGGCGATCTTCGGGAACCACTCGCAGAGCCGTTCGAGACCGGCCTCGTCAGCGACGGTGTAGCGGCGGAGTTGGGTAGCCATAGGGCACATTCCTTTGGTCAGTTCTTCGGATCTTCGAAACTAGCGGAGGTACTGAGTGGCTGTCCCGTTCAGCTCGGGGGCACCACCCGGTGGAGGAAGTCGACAACCGCTCCAGAGAAGATGTCGTTGCGGTCACCGGCCACCATGTGGGCTGCTCCGGTCACGTTCACGTACTCGGCCTGGGGGCATTGGGCCAGGAACGACTGGGCCCCTTCTTCGGACAACACATCGGAAAGGCCACCCCGAATGAGCATGACGGGGAGATCGAGGTTGTCGGCGGCCTTGGTGAGGTCGGCCCGATACTGCTTCATGTCCCAGCTCCGGTTGCGACGGGCAGGGTCCCAGTGCCAGTAGTACCGCCCGTCGGACCCGAGGCGAACGTTCTTGGCCAGGCCATCGAGATTGCGAGGGCGCTCTCGGTGAGGCTGATAGTTGGCGATGGCGGCGGCCACGTCCTCCAACGACTCGAACCCGTCCGGGGCCTGATCCATGAACTCTTTGATCTTCTTGCTCCCCGCTGCCTCGACCTTGGGGGCAATGTCGACCAGCACGAGGGCCGCGGCCTCCACCCGACCCGACCCGATGGCCATGAGGCTTGAGCTGCCACCCATTGATGCCCCAACCAGAATCGGGGGCTCACCACCGATCGACTCAGTCACCGAGACAAGGTCCTGCACGTTCATCTCCGGCTCGTAGGCAGCATCCTCGGCCCAGTCGGAATCGCCATGACCCCTGGCATCGATGGAGATGGCGTAATAGCCGGCATCACCCAGCGTTTCACCGGCGCCCTTCCAGGCATGGCGGGTCTGGCCGCCACCGTGTTGAAGGATGACAAGCCGACCCTTCGGATCGCCCCAGGCGTCGCCCCGAATGGTGACGCCGCGGGCCCCCGGCCATTCGTGCATGGGCTCAGGGGCACCGGGAAGGCGGGTGCGTTCAATCTTGTCGGCGCTCGTCATGGCCCCACTATGGGTCCAACCAGCCAAGAGATTCCAAGTGAGCCCGGCTCAATCGAAACCGGCAGCTGAGGGTGGGGTCGGCCCGACTGGCAGCTGCCAGTTCCCGGCAACCCCGGCCGCTACGGCATTACCAGCACCGGCTTGATCACCTCGCCAGTGTGACTAGCGTGCTCGGCTTCGTTGATCTCGGCCAGGGGGAAGGTGGTGATCATGCGGTCGAAGGCGAACCGGCCTTGTTTGTGAAGTTCGATCAGCTGGGGAATGAACTTCTGGGGGATGGAGTCGCCTTCCAGTATCCCGGTGATCGTTCGCCCGAACAGCAGGTGCCGAGGCGAAACGGAAACGGTGGCTTCGGGAGCTCCGGCGGCAACGAAACCCAGTGTTCCCCGCTCGGCCAGAACGGCCACGCCAGCTTCGAAGGTGCCGGGTGCTCCCACTGCGTCGAAGGCAAAGTTGGCCCCGCCGCCGGTGAGCTCCATTACCTCGCCCACCACATCGCCGTTGCCGTCCACAGTGTGCGTAGCGCCGAGATCATGAGCGACCGATCGACGGCCGGGATGGGTGTCGACACCGATGATGGTTCCGCAGCCAGCCACACCGGCCGCCAGGACAGCCGATAGACCAACGCCGCCACAACCGAACACCACCAGCGACTGGCCAGGGTCGGGTCGAAGCACATTGAGGACGGCCCCGGCCCCGGTCTGCACACCACAACCCAGTGGTCCCAACAGCTCGAGGTCGACGGTGTCGTCGACGGGAACGACACAGCGCTCGGGAGCAACGGCGTGGGACGCGAATGAGGACTGGCCGAAGAAGTGGGAGCCAACCGCGCTTCCGTCGAGGTCCATCGACGTGGTGCCGTCGGGTCGGCAACAGTTGAAGTTGAGTTCCCACATACTGGCGCAGTAGGTCGGCTCGCCTCCGAGACAATGCCGACAGCGGCCGCACGATCGGTAGCTGAGTACGACCGACTGACCAACCGATACCTGGTCGACACCGGCGCCGACCGCCTCGATCAACCCCGAACCCTCATGGCCGAGAACAACCGGGTAGGGCGTCGGCCGATGGGCCTCCCTCATGGACAGATCGGTGTGGCACATGCCGCTGGCCACGATCTTCACCAGAACCTCACCCGGTCCGGGCTCGCCCATCTCGACTTCTTCGATCTCGAATTGTCCGTCAGGTTTGTGGAGTACGGCAGCAGTGGTCTTCATGGGCTGCTTTCTAGTGCCGCCGGAAGGCGGGGTGGAAGTCGCCCTCCCGACTTCCACCCCAGAGCTGGCGCCACCGACTCGGATCCCACCGGCGACTAGATGCAGGACTTCCCGTCGAAGCGACCGCAGATGGCCCGTTCGCTCCACTCCGTCATGACCCATCCGAACTCGTCGTCGCCTTCGAGCACGATCCTGGCCAGCACACCGGCCACCGAGTCATCGAGGAAGCCATCGATGACGACGTAGGCCACGGTCTGATCGACATCGAAGACAGCAAGTCGCACTGCTGTTTCCTGCCCTTCCTCGACGTCGGCCTGGCCGGCGTTGTAGGCATCGACAAAGGCATCGACAAGTTCCTCGGGCCGTTGCACTCGGATATCGAGACCAATGTCGTCGAAGTAGTACGGGACATCGTCGATGGCCACCGGGTCGTTCCAGTCGGTCGTTGTCAACCGGTTGGTCGACAACCCGAAGGCATCGATCTCGGCCCGGGACAGCGTGTGGGGACCGTCAGCTGAAGCTCCGGCCAGGAACAGGGTGAGACCGGTGCCGGCCTCCTCCCCCAGCAGGCTGGTCCAGCGCTGCACGTCCGCTTCGTGAACTGCCGAGTACTGATCCCACTCCTCGTCACCGTCGTACCTGTAATTGGCTCGAACTCCGAGCTCACCGATTTCCTGCTCCCAATGACCACCCTCAGTGGTCTCGACGATCCGTTCCGCCCCGGCGGCAAACAGCAGGAGTCCCGTATCGCTCACCCGACCATCAGCCGGCACCACGGTGGTGTAGCCGTGCTCCCGTACGAGATCGGTGACAAACATGTACTCCCATTGCGGGACACCACCGAATGTCTGGTTGGTGTGATCCTGAACCGCCCCTTCGATGTCAGCCAGGACGAGCGTGTCGACCTCGGGGTGCTCGTCGATCAGAAACTGGATCTGGGCTGAAGTCCGGGACCCGATGATGCCGCGGAGGATGGCCCGGTTCCCGTCCAGTTCGACCGCGGTTGTACCGGCCCAATAGGTCAGGCTAGCGGTGGCCCATCCCTCGCTGTCGGAGAGGAACCCTTCGACAATGAGGGCCCGAGGGTTGTCGTCGGCGCTGAAGTCCTGGCCGAACTCGATGGCCTCTCCGTCGGGTTTGGTGATGGTGAGCTCGTTCACTTCGTAGTGTGGCAGTGAGAACGACAGTTCGACCATGACGTCGTCGAACATGGTGACGAGAACCGGCACCAGATCATCAGGATCCAGCACCATCAGGCTCGACGTCTCCTCTCGAACGACGCCGTCTCCCAGGTCCAGTTGGCCGGCCTGGTGGGCGCCGAGGATTGACGTGTCCTCGTCGCCTTGGAGCTGATCCTGTTCTGGCTGCCCGGTGCTGCCATCCTCTGATTCGGCGGCACTCCCCTGTTCGGCATCAGCCTCCTCGAGGTCAGCGTCGTCGGGATCAGACTCGGCGGCTGCCTGACCTTCCGCCTGCTGGTTCTGCTCGGTCGTTTCGGTCTGTGCGTCGTCGTCGCCGCTGGAGGATCCACAGGCCCCTGCCATCATGGCGAAGGCCAGCACGGCACTCAGCCCGCTCCTCCCCCATGGCGTTGCCCCGTCGTTGTTTTGGCCGTGCCGTCTCATGCTGATCCCTCCAAGTGGTTGTAACGGAAACGATGACGGCCCGGCCTCGGCACAACGAGGGTGTCTAGGGGTCAATCGGTGGGGGTGCAGGCACCACCATCAATGCCCAACACAGGAACGGCAGGAGGCGGGAAGACACGCGATGACAGCGGTGCCGCCGGTGGGTGACGATTGCAGTTCGAGTGTTCCCCCTACCGCAGCCATCCGATCCGACATGTTCAATAGACCGCGACCCTCGGCATCGGCGGCCGGATCGAATCCGGGTCCGGTGTCGGTCACCCGAAGTTCGACGTTTCCGAGGTCATCGGATCCGAGCTGCATCATGATGTCGGCGGTTGGCCGGTGCTTTTGGACGTTGGCCAGAGCCTCCCGACACACGAAATAGAACGCCGACTCGATCGATCGGTCGAACCGACCGATATCGGTCAGGTCATGCTCGATTGAGCCGCCGACCCGTCGAGCGACGGCGGTCAGGGCTGGTACCAGCCCTCGTTGTTCCAG
>CALHBU010000027.1 GCA_937930655.1 uncultured Acidimicrobiales bacterium
TGTCGTTCAAGCCATCCGGCCTGTTCGGCACATCTCGAGTCGAACGAGTCTGAGGAGACTGCTATGGGTAACGCACTTCTGACAATGAAAGAAGGGAGTAAGCAGCATCGGACGTACCTCATCGTTACGTGGGGTCTCTTCGTTCTGCTTGCTATCGCTCTGCCGTACATCCTCACCTCGATGTTTGGTGAGTTCCAGGTCAGCCGTATGAACAGGGCACTGTTCCTGGCGGTGGCCATTCTTGGCTTGAACCTTGTGATCGGCTATTCCGGTCTCATTGCCCTCGGGCATAGTGCCTTCATCGGAATCGGGGCGTTTGTCACGACCTCGCTGGTGCAGGATCACGGCTGGGACTATTGGATGACCATTCCCGCCTCGATGTTTGCCTGCTTCGTCGTTGGCGTGCTTCTCGGCATACCGGCGCTCAGGATCAAAGGTTTGTATCTGGCCCTTGTCACCGTGGCCTTTGCCAGTGTGTTTCCCACGCTGGCAAAGATCGACAAGTGGACGATCTCTGAACGCACCGGTGGTGTGAACGGCCGTAAGATCGACGAGAAGGTCGCAGCGCCAGGGTGGATTCAGAACATCCTCGGTATCGACGACACTCCCGATCAGCAGGTCATCTACCGGTACTTCATCATTGCCTTTATCACCGGCCTGACCTTCCTTCTGGTCCGGAACCTCATCAAGAGCCGCCCGGGCCGAGCCATCGTTGCCATTCGTGACAACGAGACCGGTGCCGCAGTGTCGGGTGTCAACCTGCCGCTGTACAAGGTGATGACCTTCGGTGTGTCGGCAGCCTTCGGCGGTCTGGCCGGCATGATGTGGGCCATGGACCGGGCCTTCGTTGCCGAGCAGGACTTCACCTTCGTCTTGGCCATCGACCTTCTGGTCGGCCTGGTCATTGGCGGTGTGGCAACGCTTCAGGGCGGACTTGCTGGCGCTCTCGTGGTCGTGTTCGTCCGTGAGTGGACCAAAGGCCTGGAGATTCCGCTTGGATTCACCACCATTGATGGCGGCGGTCCGCTGTCGCAGGCCATCTTTGGCGTCATTCTTATCTTCGTCACCTTCTTCGCCCCTGGCGGTCTGGTTAGCGCCTTCCGCTTGCTGAAGTCGAAGCTGGTACAGGTCATTCCGCAGCCCCCCGAGGGCGTCACGGCAGTGGCCGCCGAGGCTGTGGAAGAAGCGGTCGTCTAAAAAGCCCTAGTAAGCCTCGAAAACTGGCAGCTGTGAGCGGTACGAACCGCACTCACAGCTGCCAGTTTCGCGTTTGGCACTACTCAAAATCCATCTAAAGCACAGATAGTTAACATCCTGTCGATTTATGTTGCAGTTCGACTTGTCGGTCATGGGTGCGTCGCACTGGCTGGTACACACCTCTCTGCAATGGAAGTGGAGGGTCGGATTCCGCCGGTCCTCCTCGAGAGGAGAAGTTCCATTTATGACGAAGCTTCAAGGGTCTCGTTTGACCCGACTGCTCAGTCTGCTGTTCGCCTTTTCGCTGCTTGCCGCAGCGTGCGGTGATAGCAGCGACACCGAGGAGGGCACCGATGACGGTGAAACCTCCGCCGAGGCCGAACAAGAGGCCGGCGGTGTCGATGAGGACGCAGCCGACGAGGCTGTTGCAAACGCCGGTGAAGACGACGGCGACGAGATGGAAGACGACGACGGCGAAGAGATGGAAGCCGCCGAGACCATCGAAGACCTCGAAGGTCAGTGGGCCGAGAACCGGGCCAAGATCGTCGAAGAAATCAACTCCAATGGCTATGGCATCAACGACGAGAACGTTCTCGTTGGCCCCGGCGGCTTCGAGATTGATCTCAACAACTGCCCCAGCGACTGGGACAACGCCGAGGGAATCAGCGACAGCACCATTCTCATCGGTCAGACCACGGCCCTGTCGGGCAACCTTGCCGCCTACGGCAACATCAACACCGGCATGGAGACCTACTTCAACTACGTCAATGAGAATGGCGGCATCGGTGGTCTGAACATCGAGCTGATCATCAAGGACGATGCTTACGTCGCCACCCAGACCATCGAGTTGGTCGATGAGCTTCTCCAGTCGGACAAGCCCTTCGCCGTTCAGACTCTGGGTTCGCCGAACTCCCTGGCCGTGTATGACACGCTCAATGAGAACTGCATCCCTCACCCATTGACCATCACCGGTCACCCCGCCTGGGGCGATCCGATCGGCCACCCGTGGACCACCGGTCAGCAGATGTCGTATGCCACCGAGGCCATCCTCTGGGGTTCCTGGATTAAGAACAACATGGCTGACCAGTTGCCAGTCGTTGTTGCTGGTCTGGTCATGGACAACGACTTCGGTCTTGCCTACGAAGACGGCATGCAGAAGTACGCCGATGAGAACCCCGACGTAGTCGAGGAATTCGTTGCTGTTCGTCACGATCCGGCTGCGCCGACCGTGACCAATGAGATGACCACCATCGCCGCTGCTTCGCCTGACGTCTTCATCTCGATGAC
This sequence comes from uncultured Acidimicrobiales bacterium, assembly GCA_937930655.1. Lineage (GTDB taxonomy): Bacteria > Actinomycetota > Acidimicrobiia > Acidimicrobiales > SZUA-35 > JAHECQ01. Next base: position 2,485 of record CALHBU010000027.1, read on the forward strand.
GGCCGGCAACCCTTGCCTCCTCGCAGTTGAAGAGGCATCGCGGTCCGGTCTGAAGGACGCCGGCACGGTGCTGTTTGCCCCATCGGTTTGTAAGGACCCCAACGCGTACATGATTCCTGCTGGCGAAGCCGGCAACGACTTCCTGATCGTCGGTGGCGGCAACAAGGCCTCCACCGATCCTCAGTACGCCGACGATCCCTACATCGTGTTCCTCAACGAGACCATCGAGGCCGCTGGCCTCGACTCCAGCGTTGGCCTGTACGGCACCGGTTTCGGTAACCATGGCTGGCCATGGGTTGAGACACTGAAGATCGCTGCTGAGCTTGATGGTGGCATCACCCGTACGAACCTCATGCTCGCCATGCGGACCTTCTCCGGTAACAACCCGAGCCTCATCGATGGCATCAGCTTCGGCATGAACGGTGCCGAAGATGCGTACTTCGTTGAAGGCTCCGACTTCTCCCGCTATGACGCGGCGAACGAGTCATGGGTCCAAGAAGGTGGCGTCGTCGATCTCGACGGTTCGTCCCCC
>CALHBU010000028.1 GCA_937930655.1 uncultured Acidimicrobiales bacterium
GACGATGTGATCCTCTGGGGCTCGGGTCTCTTCTGTAAGGCGGCTGCCGATGGTCGGGCGACCCCCTGGCACCAGGATGGGCAGTACTGGCCGATTCGCCCGCTAGCCACCGTCACTGCCTGGATCGCCATCGACGACATCGACACGACCAACGGGTGCCTACGGGTCATTCCCGGATCGCACCTGGCCAACAACCTCCTAGAGCACGAGCGCAACGACAGTCGCGATCTGATCCTCAACCAGGAGCTGACCGGAGATGAGTGGCAGACAGCCGAGCCCCGTGATCTGGTGCTACGACCGGGCCAGTTCTCGCTCCACGACGTGTACATGATCCACGGTGCCAACCCCAACACATCGGGTCGTCGGCGTGGGGCCCTGGCGTTCCGGTACATGCCAGCGACCTCCCACTACGACAGACAACTGGCGAAACAGCAGGCCGATGCCATGGGTCTCCACAGCATGGTTGAGCGAACGCTGTTTCTGGTGAGTGGCGAGGACGCCAGTGGCAAGAACGACACGGTCACACCGACACGAAACTGACGACTACCCACTGAAGGACGCAACTATGAAAGCCATACAGGTCGACGGCGATGAACTGGTCTGGGGCGATGCTCCGAGTCCGGAAATGGGTCCCGGCGAGGTTCGCATCGGTAACCGGGCCACCGCGGTCAACCGAGCCGACCTGGCCCAACGGGCTGGTGCCTATCCGCCCCCTCCCGGAGCATCGGTGATCCTCGGTCTGGAATGTGCCGGCATCATCGAGGAGGTCGGAGCTGACGTGAGCGGGTTCGCCGTTGGCGACGAAGTTTGCGCATTGTTGGCCGGCGGAGGTTCGGCTGAGGAGGTCGTGGTGCCAGCCGGCCAGGTTCTGCCGATACCGAAGGGTCTTTCGTTCACCGAGGCTGCTGCCCTTCCCGAGGTCTTCGCTACCGCGTATCTGAATCTGTTCATGGAGGCGGCACTCTCCCCGGGAGAGCGGGTGCTGTTGCATGCCGGTGCCAGCGGCGTCGGTACTGCTGGTATCCAACTCTGCCAGGCCTTCGGCAACCCGGTGTATGTCACCGCTGGCAGCGACGACAAGATCGAGCGTTGTGTTGCTCTCGGCGCAGCCGGCGGCTCCAATCGGAAGTCCGGTGGCTTTGCTGACAAGGTCAGCGAATGGACCGATGGCAATGGCTTCGATGTCATTCTCGACCCGGTGGGCGCCGCCTATCTGGAGGACAACATCAACAGTCTCAACATGGATGGTCGGCTGGTCATCATCGGCCTCATGGGCGGAGCCAAGACCGAACTGGCACTACCACCGCTGATGATGCGCCGTCTCCGGATCATCGGCTCGACCCTTCGAGCCAGGCCGGTCGAAGCCAAAGCGACGGTAATGCAGGCGTTGCAGGAAAAGGTGTGGCCGTTGGTCGAGTCCGGTCAGATCAAGCCCATCGTGGAGGAGATCATTCCCATCGCCGAGGCCAATCGGGCCCACGAACTCATCGCCAGCGACACCACCTTCGGCAAGGTGGTACTGGAAGTCTCGTAAAGACGGCCTTGTACCGAGGCTTCGACTGAGACTTCGTCAAGCCAGCGACGTGTTCTACGCTTGACGAATGGCCACAGATACAGCGGTACGAGAGCTCGATGCAGTGGTAATCGGGGCCGGTTTCGCCGGCCTGTACATGAATCACCGACTGCGAGACACCTTGGGGCTCGACGTTCACGTGATCGAAGCCGGCACCGGTGTTGGTGGCACCTGGTACTGGAATCGTTATCCGGGTGCCCGCTGCGACTCCGAGGCATACATGTACTGCTTTGCCTTCGACCAGGACCTCATGCAGGAGTGGGAGTGGAGCGGCAAGTACCCCGAGCAACCGGAGATCCTGAGCTACTTGAACCATGTGGCCGACCGCTTCGACCTCCGCCGAAATATGTCGTTCGAGACCCGCGTTTCTTCGGCCCACTTCGACGAAGAATCCAACCGGTGGGATGTGAAGACCGACAAAGGCGAGCACTATCGCTGCCGCTACTTCATCACCGGTATCGGATGCCTGTCATCAGGTCAGATTCCTGACTTCCCGGGCCGTGACACCTTTGCCGGCGAGGCGTACCACACCGGCGCCTGGCCCCATGAAGGGGTTGACTTCGCCGGCAAGAAGGTGGCCGTCATCGGCACCGGCTCCAGTGGTGTGCAGTCGATTCCCGTCATCGCCGCCGAAGCCGATCACCTCACTGTCTTCCAGCGCACCCCGCAGTACATGATCCCGGCCCGACACGGAAACGTCGACAAGTCTGTCCTCGACGAGATCAAGACCCGGTACGAGACCATTTACGAGAAGGCCCGGCATTCGGTTGGCGGCTTCCCGTATGACGTGCAGGACCGCTCGGCTCTCGATGTCGATGACGCCACTCGCCAGGACATCTTCGAGCAGAGCTGGGAGGACGGTGGCTTCAAGTTCATGTTCAACTCCTTCTCCGACCTCCGCACCAGCCTTCCGGCTAGCGAACTAGCCGGCGAGTTCATCCGAGAGAAGATCAAGGAGACGGTCAAGGACCCTGAGGTGGCCGAGCGTCTGCTGCCCCTGGACCACCCGTTCGGATCGAAGCGGGTGCTCATCGACACCAACTACTTCGATACCTATAACCGGGACAACGTTCGCCTGGTCGACATCAATGTCGAACCCATCAACCAGATCAACGAGACCGGCATTCTGGCTGGTGAAGAGCAACACGACTTCGACATCATCGTCTATGCCACCGGCTTCGATGCCATGACCGGTTCGTTCAACAAGATCGATATCCGGGGCCGCAATGGCCAGAAGCTCAAAGACAAGTGGGAAGCTGGTCCACTCACCTATCTCGGGCTAACCAGTGTCGGATTCCCCAACATGTTCATGATCACCGGACCGGGGTCTCCATCGGTGCTGTCCAACATGCCGGTGGCCATCGAACAGCACGTCGAGCTCATCACCGACACCGTTCGCCACATGGACAGCTCGGACCTCGAGCTCATCGAGGCCGAGCCCGAGGCCGAAACAGCGTGGGTTCAGCACGTGAACGAGCTGGCCGAACCAACCATGTTCATGCACGCCAACTCCTGGTACCTAGGAGCCAACATTCCCGGCAAGCCTCGGGTCTTCATGCCCTACGCCGGGGGCGTCGGCACCTACCGCAAACATTGCGAAGAGGTGGTGGCCAAGGGCTACGAGGGTTTCACCTTCACCCCGGCCGACGAATCCGTCTCGGCCTAAGCCAAGGAGTTTCTGTGACAACCATTGATCTGACCGACCCGGCCCAGGCTGGAATGAGTGCCGACCGGCTGGCCAGGATCGGTCCGGTCATGCAGGCCTATGTCGACTCCGGCGAGCTGGCTGGCATCAGCACCATGGTGACCCGCGGTGGCCAGACGGTGCACGCCGAGACCTTCGGTCATCGCGACCGCGAGGCTGGTCTGCCGATGACGGCCGACACCATCTTCCGCATCTACTCGATGACCAAGCCCATCGTCAGCACCGCTCTGATGATGTTGCAGGAAGAAGCGGCCTTCCAGCTCAACGATCCGGTGGCTACCTATCTTCCAGCCTTCGGAGCAACCCAGGTACTGGACGCCGACGGGTCGCTGGTGGCCCAGGCCCGCCCCATGGAGGTGCGCGATCTCCTCATGCACACCAGCGGTCTCACCTACGACTTCATGGAAGACACCCCGGTGGGTCAGATGTACCGCGACGCCAACATCATGCACGACCCCACCCGCACACTCGAACAGTGCATCGACGCCCTGGCCGAGATCCCGCTGGCCTCACAGCCGGGAGCCCGTTGGCACTACAGCGTCGGTATCGACGTGGCGGCCCGCCTCGTCGAAGTGTTGTCGGGTCAGCCACTGGGCACCTTCCTTCGGGAGCGGATGTTCGACCCCCTCGGCATGACCGATACCGGGTTCGGCGTCCCCGATTCCAAGCTCGATCGTCTCTCGGCCATGTACGGATTGCCCGACCTCATCGGCCAGAACTACAGCGGCACGGCACTGGTCAAAGCGGCGTTGAGCGGGTTCAACGAACGCAGCGACGTGTCGGCCACCTACCCGACCGATACCCCCGATGTCTTCGTCCGGGGAGGGCTAGGGCTCTTCTCCACCATCGGCGACTATCAGAAGTTCGCCCAGATGCTGCTCGACAACGGAGCGGCCGGGGGCCAGCAACTACTAGGACGCAAGACCCTCGAGCTGATGCACACCAACCATCTGGCCGATGACCTCATGCCCTACGAGGTGCTTGGCCGCTACACCCCGGGGTGGGGCTTTGGCCTCGGTTCCCGGGTGATGGTCGACGTCACCCAGAACGCCGGACCCGGCTCAATCGGTGAGTACGGCTGGGCCGGAGCGGCCAAGACCTACTTCTGGGTCGACCCGGCCGAGCAGCTGGTTGGCCTGTTCATGAGTCAGTACATGACCGGAGTGCAGCAACCGGACCGCGATCTTCGGTCGCTCGTCTACCAAGCCATCGTCGACTAATGAGGGAGTTGGCGCCGTCACGCTGACAACACGGCCCTGACATAGGGCCACCCGGTGTGGAATGGTGGCTCGATGCTGTCGCCCTACCGTGTGCTCGATTTCTCCGACGAGCGAGGCCACCTGTGTGGCTACATGCTGGCTGCGCTGGGGGCTGATGTCATAGCCATCGAACCTCCCGGCGGCAGCCGATCACGTCGGCTTGGGCCCTTCATAGGCGACATTCCCGAGCCCGACCGCTCGCTCACCCACTTTGCCTACAACCAGGGCAAGCGCTCGGTGGTCCTCGACCTCGACGATGAACTAGATCGCCAACGGCTCGAACAACTGCTGGCCGCTTCCGATGTGGTCATCGAATCCGAAACCCCGGGCCGGATGGACGAACTTGGCCTGGGCGCAGTCGATCTGGCGG
>CALHBU010000029.1 GCA_937930655.1 uncultured Acidimicrobiales bacterium
CCAGGTCAAGGGTATGTCGGATGCCCATCGCCAGGCGCTGGCTCGAGGGGTGTTCGGGCTGGCCGAAGGCATGGTTCGCTATTGGATCAGCGACGAGAGTCCGGCCCTTGACCGTGCCGAGCTGGAGCGAGACCTGGTCACCCTGGCGTGGGGTGGTCTCCGGGGCCTGGACGCCCCCTAGCGTCGTTCACCACATCAATCGATCAGCGGCGGCTAACGGCCGGTAAGCGGAGTCTCCTTGCATACCAAGGAGTCGCTCAAACTCCTCGCCGGGAACCGGTCGGGAGTAGAAGAAGCCCTGCGCAACCGCACATCCCAGCTCTCCGAGTGCCCCCGCTTGATCGGACGTCTCAATTCCCTCCGCGACGACCCGGAGCCCAAGGGCATCACACAGGGTCAGCACGGCCGAGATCAGGTGTCGGGTTGTTTCGTCATTGGTGATTTCGGACACGAATGAGCGGTCAATCTTCACGATGTCGATCGGCAATTGCCGAAGATGAGAGAGGGACGAGTAGCCGGTACCAAAGTCGTCGAGGGCGACCCGCACGCCGCTGTCCCGGAGCCGCTGAAGTGCCGGCACCGTGCGGTCCAGATCGCTCACCACTTCGGACTCGGTGAGTTCGAGGACCAGTAGCTGCGGGGGAAGGGAGCAACTACGGAGCGTGGCCATCACCTTCTGGACAAAGGTCGGCTCCGACAATTGACTGGCGGTGACGTTCACCGAGACGGTGACCTCACGGCCGTCGTTGAGCCATCGGGCGGCAGATTCGATGGCCTCGAGGAGTACCGCGTCACCGATTGGGGCGATGAGCCCGGTTTCCTCAGCTACGTCAAGGAACTGAGACGGATAGTGCAGTTCGCCCTCGGCATCACGCCACCGGAGGAGGACCTCGGCACCCAGGATCTTGCCGCCGAGGAGTGTGACCACTGGCTGGTAGTGAAGCTCAAACCCGTCTTCTTGCAGTGCGTGATGGAGTCCAGCCTCGACATTGAAGCGCCGGTCGACCATTTGCCTCAGGGTGGCATCGAAGATCACATACCGACCCCGGCCTAGTTCCTTGGCTGAGTAGGCCGCGGTGTCCGCCTCGCTGAGAAGCTCGGCCGCTGATCGGCTGGCCCCAACCTCGGAGACAGCGACACCAACGCTGACACCCACATGGGCCACCCGATCACCGATGAGGAACGGAAGGTTCACTTCCTCGATGATGGCTTCGGCCGCCTGACGAGCTTGGTCGACCGAGCCATGGGGAAGGAACACAACGAACTCGTCGCCGCCCAGTCGAGCGACCAACGTCTCCGGTCCGAGGGCATCAAGCCCCACCAATCGCCGCGCCAGCTGCCGAAGCAACTCGTCGCCCGCGTTGTGGCCGAGTGAGTCGTTGATGACCTTGAAGCGGTCGAGGTCGCAGAACAACAGAACCGGCGTGGCGTCTTCTGCTGCCGCATGATCGATTTCGGCCAGCAGCTGACTTCTATTAGCCAAACCGGTGAGTTCATCGGTGAAGGCTCGCCTGTGAAGCTCAGCGTTGAGTCGATACTCCTCGGTGACATCGCGAGAGACGAGGTGAAAACCCCGGTCTTCGTTGTCACGGGCAAACGTGGTGTCTATCCAACGCCACTCGCCCGCCGCGGTGCGCCATCGGGTCAGACAGTCCTTCGGCCCTTTGAGCCGGGATCGAAGTGACGTGACGGCAAACTTGCTGCGATCGCTGTTGTGCACGATCGGCAGGAATTTCTCGGCAATGACGTCACCCGGTTCGTACCCCATCATCCGATAGAAAGCGGGGTTCGCTCGGCGCAAGACGTATGCCTCGTCCAAAACGATGAGGAATTCGCCGACATTCTCGAAAATCCGGTGGCTGTCGATGAGAACTTGGTTTCTTCGACGCTCCTCGGTGACATCTCGGCCAATGGCGAAGCATGTATCGGTCGAGTCGTCGACTTCGAAGGTCCATGAGATCTCCCGGGACGAACCATCGCGGGTCCGGAGCGGGACAATGGGAGCGGCCCGTCCCAGCCGGTCGAGATCGGCCAGGATCTGCTTTCGCATTGCCATTGCCTTGGGGGGCATCAGCGTCCACGCGTCGGTGCCAATCAGCTCCCGCCGTTCGTAGCCAAGAAGCTGAGCCGATGCCTCGTTGAGCTCCAGAATTCGGCCTCGTTGGTCAAAGATCACGAAGAGCACGCCCTCCGCTCCGAAGAACTGCCGAAGTAGGTGATCCCGTACGTCCTCCTCGGTCCGCGAGGCCAAAGAAATCCCGTCGTTGCCACCGAGCGGGCTCAGCGACCACTCAGGTGGGAGGACGGCTCCTATTGGAGGTGCGGACTCGTGGTTGGCATAGAGAACCCGCCGCTCAGCATCAATCAGAGCAGCCGGCATGGGAATCGCATCGAGAAGAACAGACCAGACTGCAACCGCCGGCGAGAAACTAAGCCAATCCATGTGTTCTCGTTGTCGAACGATTCGCTTGATTTCTTGAGCAGCCAAGCGTCGCTGACGGGTGGTCACTAGTCATGGTGACGGCGCTACCCATCGGTTGTCCCGGAGCGCCGCCTCGAAATCGCTTGGCGACATGGGACCGGCGGCCAGATAGCCCTGGATGGCCTGAAACCCAAGCCCCTCAAGAATTGTGTATTCCTCGATCGTCTCGACACCCGTGGCGATGGTCAGCAGCCCTCGGCGATTGGCCAGATCAACGGCAACGCCGAGGATGGTGGCAAGATCGGGCTCTTCGTCGATGCCCCCGACGACTGACCGACCGAACTTCAATGTGTCGAACGGGAGGCGGGCGAGCTCCCGTAGAAACGAGAAGTCTCCGCCAAAGTTGTCTACCGCGGCTCGCACATCATCGAGCGCAAGCGCTCGGACAACATCGCAGACCGCCTTTTCCTTCAGCGCCGGACCCTCACCAAGGTCGATGCCCAGCGTTACCGGGGAGCCAGGAGCCAAACAGTCGCGCACCATGCTCTTGAAGTCGGCGCGCAACAGCTCGGCTGGCGTGAAGTTGACCCACAACGTCGACTGGTCGAGAAGCCCGTCCTTGACCCAGGCTGCGACCTGCTCCAGTGACCGGACAAGAACATGCTGTCCGATGCCGTAGATCAGCGAGGTCGACTCGGCCAGTCGGAGAAACTCGGGTCGATCAACTTCGCCAAGCGTTGGATGTTCCCATCTGACGAAGGCCTCGATTCCGACCATACGTCGGTCGACGACACCCAGAATCGGCTGGAAGTGAAGCAGGAGCTGATCCTCGGCTATCGCCGAAGACAGATCCCGGCGTAGCAGGTCGGTGCGCTCGACCCCCTGTCGAAGTCGAGGGCTGTACGTCCGATACGGCGTTGATTCATCGGTCGCTGCCAACGCGATCTCGGCTGCTTCGTACTCGTCTTCGTCTTCCAGGTCGGAAAGCAGTGCGACGCCGATTCGGGCGTCGAAGTGCACTAACTGCCCTTCGATCTCGAACGGTTTTCTCAGCGACAGGGTGAGCCGGTTGGCCACGTTGTCGGCATCGTCTCGTCGACCGAGGTTGAAAACGAAGCCGCGCACTCGGTCGACCGATCCGGCGATCGTCACAATTTCGGCATCGACCTCGGCCATGCGTTCCACAACAGCTGCCGCCAGTTCTGCAGTCGGTGGACTTTCCACTCGGCCCCATTGGGAGACCGGTAGCAATCGCAGGCGAAGGCTGAACGCCATGAGATGCGATGAGCCGACCTCGTCATCGGTTTTGGCTCGCTCCAACATCCGCTTGAGCGCGTCGAGCGTCGGAACAGTGCCGGCCTCGACGGCCGGGGTCGCCGATTCGAGGTTGCCGGCGCGGAGCCGGCGCATGTTCATGCGGGTGGAGGGATCGGACATCACGGTTTCCATCGGCTGACGCTGTCGAGAATTGAGGGCCGGCCACCGTGGGCGAGAGGGGTAGAGCCTCTGGCCGCCTACAGAATTCCGTCCCCTTCCCTCAATTTCCCTCAATGTCGACGGTGGGAGGCCGAAAGAAGGGGTACGTCGTCTTTAAGGAGCTCTTGTGAGCGCAGTCAGACCGTCGTCTATCGGCGAAAAACTTCTGGTACGCAGCATCGCCATCGCCGTTGTCCCACTGCTGCTGTTGGCGATCGTTGTTTTCGTTGGTCTCAATCGACTGAGCAGCAACGCCGACCGACAGTTCGAGGACACTCGGGCCGTAGTCGAGAACGACAGCGTTCTGGTGACAAGCCAGGAGCAGGCGCAAACCCTGCAGAACGAGCTCGACCTCATCATCGACGAACGAATCAAGGACGTGCAGGAATGGGCACGGAACTCTGATGTGGTCGACGGCGTCATCCAGTCCGGCTCGTGGGCTGCCGATGAGGGTCTTACTTCCATGGATATCGAGGCCGTCGAGGCCCGGTTCGCCAACAACAAGAACCCCGGCCAGGCCTTCGATGCTCAGACCTACCTGGTCGACGAACAGCTCCAGAACCCCTTCTTCACCGAGATCTTCATTACTGACGGCAACGGCTTCAACGCTGCTCTCACCAACCAGACCAGCGACTTCGTTCAGAGCGACGAGGAATGGTGGAACGAGGCCTGGGACAACGGCATCTTCCTTGAGAACGTCGAGTTTGATGATTCGTCTCAAAGCTGGTCGCTCACCGTGGCCGTTCGTATTGAACGTCGTGGATTTCCCGTTGGCGTTATGAAGGCGACCCTCGATATCGAGTTCGTGACCGCTGCTCTTGAGAACCGCTCAGGAACCATCAAGTACTCGGTGCTCCTCAGCGACGGCAACATCATTGCTGAGAGCACCGGTGACACCACCCGCTACCTCAACCCCGATGCGGTCCTCACCGAGGGGCAGCAGGCAGCCCTGGCAGCCAATGAACCCGGCGGCCTTATCACCGACGACTTCGTCTACGGCTTCTCGACCCGAGGCGTCGAAGCCCTGGAAACGAGCGAGGACGAAGGGGACAGCCTCGGCTGGATTGTCGTCTCCGAGCAATCTGCCGAGTCCGCTCTCGCACCACTCGCCGGTCTCCAGCAGCTGAACGACGACATCAAGTCGTCCGGCAACAGTCTCCGCACGACC
>CALHBU010000030.1 GCA_937930655.1 uncultured Acidimicrobiales bacterium
GTTGACTCCCAGGCCCTGGCCAATCAGTACGCGCAGATGCTGGGCCAGATCTCCACCCACGAAATGAAGCCGCTCGAGGTCGAGATTTTGGTCGCAGCTATTGGTTTCGAAGCAAGCGGCAACAGGCTGTTCCACATTCGCTACGACGGCTCGGTTACCGACGAACAGGGTTTTGCCGCTCTGGGTGGCGATGCCGAAGCCATACGCGAACGGCTAGGCGCGGCCGATCTCGAAGGTCTCGATGCTGGCGGTGCGCTGCAGGCTGCGGTGTCGGCATTGGCCGGTCCTGACCGGGCCCTCGACTCCGACGAGATAGAAGTCGCAGTGCTTGATCGTCTCGATGAGGGTCGGTGTTTCCGTCGGCTCGAAAGCACCGACATCGAAGGATTGCTGTCTGCTTGAGCCGGGACGGGGCCGCCCGCCGGTTTCGAGTCGCAGGCTGAGTGGTCAACGCAGCTAGGTTGTGAACGTGTATCAACCCCGGATCTATGGGATCGAGACCGAATACGGCGTGACCTGTACTCTTCGGGGTCAACGGCGACTGAGCCCCGACGAGGTGGCCCGTTACCTTTTCCGGCGGGTTGTCTCCTGGGGTCGCTCGTCAAACGTCTTCCTGGTGAATGGGGCTCGCCTCTATCTCGACGTTGGTTCTCACCCTGAGTACGCCACCGCCGAGTGCGACAACATCGGTGATGTCGTCGTGCACGACAAGGCAGGCGAGCGAATCCTCGAACAGCTGTTGGACTCAGCAGAGGAACGACTTCGGGACGAGGGGATCCGGGGCACTATTCACCTCTTCAAGAACAACACCGACTCAGCTGGCAACAGCTACGGCTGCCACGAGAACTACCTGACGTTCCGTAGCGACGATCTCTCCCACTACTCCGAGGTCCTCATCCCGTTTCTCGTGAGCCGCCAGATTTATGCCGGAGCGGGCAAGGTTCTACAGACGGCCCGAGGGGCCATGTACGCCGTCAGCCAACGGGCCGAGCACATCTGGGAAGGCGTCTCGTCTGCCACCACCCGGAGTCGGCCAATCATCAACACCCGAGACGTACCACACGCTGACGCCGAGCATTTCCGACGACTCCATGTGATTGTTGGTGACTCCAACATGAGCGAGTACACGACCTATCTCAAGGTCGGGGCAATGGCCATCCTGCTCCGGATGGTCGAAGACCCTTCCTGCGTGCTTCGGGACATGACGCTCGAGAACCCCATTCGGGCCATCCGGGAGATCTCCCACGACCTTGACCTGAACCGAAAGGTGAGGCTGGCCAATGGCCGCGAGGCGTCGGCCATGGATATCCAGTCGGAGTATCTGAATCGGGCCCTGCGCTATGCCGACACCAAGGGGCTTCCCGACGATGAGATGAAGGCGCTGGGCATGTGGGAGCACGTGATGACCCAGCTCAAAATCGACCCCTTCAAACTCGATCGCGAACTGGACTGGGTCATCAAGCACAACCTGATCGAGTCGTACAGAGAGAAACACGATCTCCCGCTGAGCCACGCCAAGGTGCAACTCATCGACCTGCAGTACCACGACGTGCGCCGGTCCCAGGGTCTGTTTTACAAGCTGCAGGACCGCGGCATGCTCGAGCGGACCCTCAACGATGACCAGATGGTGGATGCAATCGATACCCCGCCTCAGACGACCAGGGCCAAGCTTCGGGGCGATTTCATTCGCAAGGCCAAGGAACGCAAGCGGGACTACACCGTCGACTGGGTGCACCTAAAGCTCAACGACCAGGCCCAACGAACCGTGTTGTGTAAGGACCCGTTCAAGAGCGAGGACGATCGGGTCGCCAAGCTCATCGCTAGCTTGTGAACCCCGGGCACCGCGGCTGAGTCATGGCCAAGCTTGAACGGCTGCTGAACCTGACAGCGGTCCTCCTCAACACCGAACGCCCGCTGGCGGCCGATGAGCTGCGGCAAATGGTCGAGGGCTATCCCGAGGCAGATGCTTCGTTCCGTCGCACGTTCGAGCGGGACAAGGACGACCTGCGGGTTCTGGGGATCCCGCTCCGGGTCGAGAAGGTGCCAGCCACCCAGCCTCCGGTCGATGGTTACCGAATCCCTGCTGATGAGTACTACCTCCCCGACCCGGGCCTCGATGCCGATGAGTTGGCGGCTATGCATTTGGCATCACTCACCGTCCGGTTAGAAGGACTCGGCGACGAGGAGGCTCTCTGGAAACTAGGGGGCCTACCTGACGATGGCGGCCCCGCCGGTGGCGAGTCGCTGGCTGACATACCCGCCGATCCTCGGCTCATACCGCTGTTCTCGGCCATCAACGATCAGGTTCCGGTCACGTTCGACTACCGGGGAACCGAACGGACCATCGACCCGTGGCGTCTGTCGTTCCAGCGCGGCCGCTGGTATCTGAGCGGCAACGACCATCTCCGAGGTGAAGAGCGGAACTTCCGACTTGACCGAATCGACAGCGATGTGGCCCGGGTAGAAGGCGCAACATGGATGGCCGCTCCAGCCAGCGAGGCATCGGGGCGAACCCTTCAAGCATGGGAGATGGGCGAGGACGAAGCCTTGTCGGTGCGCCTGTTGGTCGATGCCGGGCGGGCCGAGGTAGCCAGCCGTCAACTGGGAGCGGCAACGTCGGCCGAGGCCCAGCCAGATGGTTCGGTGATCTTCGACGTCCCGGTGGTCAATCTCGATGCCTTCCGATCGTTCGTCCTCGGCTTCCTCGAACATGCCGAGATTCTTGACCCACCCGAGGTGCGCGACGACCTGATCAACTGGTTGGAGACCCTGACCTGATGGCTGCCCCATCGCGCCCTCCAAAGCCGACCGCCGGCGATCGTCTCCGTCGGGTACTGGCCATCGTGCCCTGGATCGTGGCCAACCCCGGTCGACCGATGGCCGAAGTGGCAGAACGATTCGGCGTGGCCGAGGAAGAACTGATCAAAGATCTCGAGGTGGTGTGGATGGTTGGCCTGCCGCCCTACACCCCTGACTCGCTGGTCGATGTAGTGATCGAGGACGGCAAAGTCTGGATCAACTACGCCGACTTCTTCTCCCGCCCTCTTCGCCTGTCGTCAGCCCAGGCACTGGCCCTGCTGGCATCGAGTGATGCGTTGCTCTCTATGCCCGGCACCGATCCCGACGGGCCGCTGGCCAGAGCTCTCGACAAGCTGGGCGCCGCTCTCGGTAGCCGATCAGACGACTCTGTCGATGTCGATCTGGGAGCCGCCGAAGCCGGCATGTTGTCGGAACTCAGGCAAGCAGCTTCAGAAGGCACCGAGGTGGAGATCGACTATTACTCCTACAACCGGGACGATCAGTCGACCCGAAGGATTGCCCCGTGGAGGGTCAGCTCGTCGGGCGGCCACTGGTATGTCGAGGCATGGTGTCACTCCGCCGACGGCGAGAGGATCTTTCGGGTCGATCGGATTGAGGGCTGCCGACCGACCGGCGAGGTCAGTGTCTACCGCCCCGACGATGGCGAACCGAGTACCGAGGTGTTTCACCCCCGTCCTTCCGACCCCCGGGTGACCCTCCGGCTTCAGCCCCGTGCTGGCTGGGTTACCGAGACCTACCCGTGCCAAGACATCACCGTGAATGACGACGACACCATTGACGCCACGCTGGTCGTTACTGCTGTTCCGTGGCTGGAACGGTTGCTCGTCCGGCTAGGGCCGGACGTTGAGTTGGTCGATGCCGGGGACCTGCCGGAGGCACAGTCGATGGCCGCTGGCTCGGCAAACCGCATTCTGGGTCGTTACCGGAGCTAATCTCGCTCCCGATGTCATCTCGGCCCGCGGCGGACCTCCCTCCTGATCTTGGCATTCATGACCGGGTCGACCGGGCCGATGGTTCTGCCATGGCGGCCGTGGTGCTTGACGAACCGGAGCAGACTGACGACACCGAGTCGGGTTCGAGTGACCAACCCAACGCCTCAGGCGGACTCGCCCAGGGGCTGACTGAGTGGGGTTACGTCATCGTCGGCGCTGTCGCCGTCGCCCTTGTTCTCAGAGCGTTTCTGTTCCAGGCCTACTGGATTCCGTCAGAGTCGATGGACGCCACCTTGATGACCAACGATCGAGTGCTGGTCAACAAGATCAGTTACGACGTCCATGCCGTGCATCGTGGCGACGTCGTGGTGTTCGAACGTACCGATGCCCAGCCCGGTGAGATCAGGGATTTGATCAAACGAGTCATCGCTTTGGAAGGCGAGACGATCGAGGGCCGAGCCAACCAGCTCTTCATCAACGGTGAACTTCTGATCGAGCCGTACCTGGCGATCGACGAGCTCACCACCGACTTCGGGCCGGTCACGGTGCCGGACGGCCATGTGTTCATGATGGGCGACAATCGCGACGAGTCCTTCGACTCCCGCTTCTTCGGCACCGTCGACGCCGACCGAATTGTTGGGCGAGCGTTTGTGATCTTCTGGCCATTCAGCCGAGCCGGGGCTCTTTAGCTTGGTTCGGCTGTCGCCTCACGGCTTCGCCATCTGGGTCTCGTCTGTGGTGCTGCCTCCTCCGTCGGCAACCTGACTGGTCGCCTCACGGCTTCGCCATCTGGGTCTCGTCTGTGGTGCTGCCTCCTCCGCTCGTCTTTTGGCGGGTGGGGCGACCGCTCATGTGATTTTGTCCGGGTGAACGGCCGTGGGCGGTTGCTGGGTCCGCCAGAGTGATGGGGGCGGTTGTTGGGTCCGCCAAAACGGGGGCCTGGTTAGGACTTGACCAGGTCGGCCATTAGCTGAATCGCCTCCTCCTGGTCGGTGACGGCGGTGAAACCGGTGATTCCGCTGTCGGCCCAGGCCGGCCAACGCTCCTCAATACGCTTCACAGAGCCGTACAGGCCCGCCTCGTCGACGTATTCGTCGGGAATGGCATCGATGGCCTCCTGTTTCCGGCCGGCCAGGTAGAGCTCCTGAACCCGCTCAGCCACCTCGGGGTAGCCCCGCTGGCGCATGTGCTCGTTGTGGAAGTTGACGGTCTTGTGGCCCATCCCGCCGGCGTAGAGGGCAATGCTGGGCTTCACTCGGGCCAGGGCGGCTCCTACATCGTCGGTGATGAATACTGGCCCCCGGCCCTGTATTTCCAGGTCCTTCCACGACTTGCCGTTTCCGGCTCGACGAAAGCCTTCCTCGACCCATGGTCGGAAGAAGTCCATACGACCAGGCACGAAGTGCATTGGCAGCCAGCCATCGCAGAGTTCGGCCGTGAGCTTCACTGTGGCCTCTGAACCACTGCCCATCCAGATCGGGAGTTCCTTGTTTGTGTGCATTATCGACATCAGCGGCTTACCAAGGCCAAGCGCTCCCTCACCGGTGTAGGGAAGCTGGTACTCGCGCCCTTCGTGGCTTACCGGGTCTTCCCGCAGGTTCACTTTGCGCATGATCTGGATGTAATCACGCAGCCGCCAGTACGGCTTGCCCCAGGGTTCGCCATACCAGCCCTCGACGATCTGTGGCCCGGAGACGCCGAGTCCGGCGATGACCCGTCCGCCACCGGCCAGGGCGTCGACGGTTTGGGCCTGCATGGCCGCCATGGCCGGCGCTCGACCAGCCAATTGCATGATGCCGGTACCGAGCCGGATCCTTTCGGTCTTGGCTGCGATGTAGGCCAGGGGAGTAATGGCGTCGGATCCGTAGGCCTCCGCAGTCCAGACCGAGTCGTAACCCAGGTGTTCAGCCAACTGGATGTGTTCGATGGGGATGCGGAGTTTGGCGCCGGAGTAGCCGATGGAAAGACCGAGTTTCATGGTTGCAGTCTCGCGCAGTCAGGCCATCGCTCGTGAGCCGACACCGGTGCTCGTGCAAGAGTGGGGCTATGGCCAACGATTCAGCGTCCCCGTCCAACGTCTCTCCGCCGGTGCTAGCCGGCCACGTCGCTTTGGTCACCGGTGCGCAACAGGGCATCGGTCGGGCTGCCGCTGTGGCCTGTGCCAAGGCGGGAGCCGATGTTGTGGTCAATCAGCTCGACGACGAACAAGCCGGTCAGCAGGTGGCCGACGAATGTATGGCGGCCGGAGTCCGAGCCATCGCCGTGTCAGCCGACGTCTCGACCCGGGGCGGGTGCGAGCAACTGGTCGCGGCCGGCGAGGAGTTCGGTGGCGTCAGTCTGCTGGTGAACAACGCCGGGATCTTTCCCCGAACACCGTTCCTCGACCTCACCGATGACGACTGGGATCAGGTTCTCGGCACCAACCTGGGAGCAACCTTTCGCTGCAGCCAGTTGGTGGCTCGTGGCATCGCAGCCCGAGAGGGGACCGGTGCGATTGTAAATCTGGCCTCTGTGGCGGCCTTCCG
>CALHBU010000031.1 GCA_937930655.1 uncultured Acidimicrobiales bacterium
ATTGGTAGATCTCGTCGATCGATTCAAATGACTGGTCACTGACGGGCGTCATGGTCGTGCCTGGAACCGGCTGGCCGTTCATGAGTCGGAACCAGAACCACTCGTCGTGCAGTTCGAAGAAGGTGGAGTCGTACCAAACCAGGCCTGACTCTTGGTCTGCACCGGGGTCGCTGAAATCAGTGATCACGAACTTGGTCACCGACTGTCCGCCGGGACCGGTCCGAGCCAGGGAAAAGAAGCTTGCTTGGTCCTCGATACGAGAGACCGTGTGGTCGTCGAAACCGTCCTGGTCGGAGGTTGCGGTGGACGATGACGAGTTCGTTGACTCGACTGATGTGACTTGTGAAGAGGTGGAGCTGTCCTCAGTGCATGCCGTCGTTACCAACAAGATGGCGAGTGACAGAATGGCGAGAACGAGCGGAAGGCTCGGGGAAGAAACGCGGTGGGCCCTCGGGTGATGGTTCGTCATTGCAGTCCTTTCCCCTCCGTCGGCACTGCGATCACCCTTTTGAAGCCCGCCGTTTGGTGCTTCAGCGCTCGTACTCCCATGGTCGCTCAGGCCACGGGTGCTTGGGGTAGCGGCCTCGAAGATCGGCTCGAACGTTGGCGTAGCTGCCTCGCCAGAAGCCGGGAAGGTCGGTGGTGACCTGGGCCGGCCGATTGGCCGGTGACAGAAGCTCAATGGTCACCGGTTGTTGCTGGGGACCCAGCGTTGGATGCTGATCGAGGCCAAAGAGATGTTGGATTCGGACCGGCCAGACAGGTCGCCCCGACGAATAGTCGATGCCCCGCTCACCACCGCCAGGTACCGGCAGGGACGTTGGAGCCAGCTCGTCGAGCGCGGCCCGTTCTTCCCATCCCAACAGGTCGAGGAGTCGGCGACCGACACCGAGCTTGCGGACCTGAGCCGGGGTTCGGCACTGGGAAAGATCGAGCCACTCGTCCAGTCGGTCGAGTAGCGCTTCATCGGTCATGGCTGGCCACCGAGACGGGTCGGCGTGATGGAGCCAGGCCAAGCGATGCCGAAGGGAGAGAGCAGTGTCGCTCCAGACGAGAAGGTCGAGCCCGGTCCTCCGTAGACCTACCTGGAGCGCTTTTTCGACTGCCACGGGATCGGGCTTGGCCAGGGTTTCGCGGTGCAGGACAATCGAACCAAGACGCTGCTGTCGCTCCGACAGGATGTCGTCGTTCCTGTCGTTCCATTCAACGTGGTCGAGCCGCTGGATGTGATCTGCTGCGGCATTCAGCAGCGTTGCCCGGTCGAGGCTGACGGCCCGGCGAATGGTGGCGGCTCGTAGATCCCCGTCCGCTTCGGCCACCACCAAGAAGTCCGCGCCAGAGAGCGAACTGTCTCCGGTCAGCCGGACCTCGCGGCCGCTGGCCAAGAGAAAGTGCCCGTCGCGTGTCGGCCGACTGGCCGCGATGCGGTCGGGCCAGGCACGAGCCAGGAGTTCTGCAACGTCAGCGGTGGACGTTCCCGACGAGGGTGCGGGGGCTGCGGGCAGCCGCAGCTTCTCCAGCCGACGTCGGAGGCGACTCATACCACGGCCCAATTCGTTCCGGCGACGATCGATCTCGGCTTCGAGGTCGGGGGCGGCCGGCCAGCTGTCGGAGTCGAGAATGGCGGCCACGGGGAGCGCGTAGTCGAGCTGGCCCACCTCGGTGGCGGTGATCAGCAACTGACCGACCCGAGGATGTACGCCCAGTTGGCTTGCGGCCTGGCCCCTGGCGGTAAGTGTTCCGTCGGGGGTGACAAGTCCGAGTTGTTCGAGAATGCCCCGGCCCGCGGCCAATCGATCGGCCCCTGGGTGGTCCAGAAGTGGCAGTGACGTGGCGTCGGAGTCGCCCCAACGTGCGAGTTCGAAGGCCACCGGTAGAGGGTCGCCGTCGGCTATCTCGGGCGGAACGGCATCGTCGAGATGTCGGTGGTCTTCGGTTGACCACAGCCGGTAGCAGCGGCCGGGCCCGACTCGCCCGGCCCTACCTCTTCGCTGGTCGGCGGCAAACCGGGTGACGTTGACGGTCTCTAGTCGGCCAAGACCCGACACCGGGTCGAACCGGGCTCGCCGTAGCCGACCGCCATCCACCACGGCCTCGATGCCGGGAAGGGTCACCGATGTCTCGGCAACCGATGTCGCCACGATGGTCCTCGCCGTGTCGGACCGACGGAGCACCGCCTGCTGGACGTCGTTACTCGATCCGCCATGAAGGCCAAGCACCTCCCGGCCGTCGCCACGAAGAGCCCGACTGACGTGATCTATCTCCCGTCGACCGGGAACGAAGACCAGCACATCGCCGGTGACCTCCCGGCCGGCCAGTCGGGCCGCGTCGGCCACCGCTGCAGTCCAGCCAGCATCGGTGGGCCGAGAGAGGTGCACGGTCTCGACCGGAAAGGTGCGTCCGGGTACCTCGATGACGTTGTCGGTATCCAACAACTGGGCAGCCGGTAGAGCATCGAGGGTGGCCGACATCACGACGAGCGCCAGTTCGGGCCGAATGGTCGACCGAACCTCCAGACACATGGCCAGCCCGAGATCGCTATGCAGGTTCCGCTCGTGGAACTCATCGAAAATGATGGCCCCTACCCCGGGAAGCTCGGGGTCGCGCTGGAGCCGAGCGGTCAGGATGGCCTCGGTCACCACCTCGATCCTGGTTCGGGCCGAGTGTTTCCTCTCGCCCCGGATAGTCAGGCCAACAAGGTCCCCAACACCGGAGCACTCTGTTGCCAGCTCGCTGAGGCGAGCCGCAGTGGCTCGAGCGGCCAACCGTCGAGGCTCAAGAACCAGGACCTGGCCTTCCACCTCGTCGGCAGCCAGCAACGGCACAACACTGGACTTTCCCGCCCCCGGCTCGGCGGTCAGAACTAACGATCCTTCAGCGACCGCCGACCGGATGGCTGTTGCCGCTTGCTCGATCGGAAGGTCGGTGGGCTGTCGAATCATGGCTCGTGCCGATTACAGCACCGATTTCGGTGGCTATGGCACGGTGGGTGGTTCAGACAGTACCTTTGCTTCTAAGCGGTACCCGTCTGAAGGGACGTCTGACGTGCAAAAGAACATCTCCCCCTCCTCTCTGGCTCGAGACGATCGATTCAACCGGCAGACCAGTGAAGAACGTTTCAGCGATCGGCGAAACCCGTTCGAGGTCGGCAACATCGACCCCACGGCCGAAGACGTCGCGGACCGAGCCCGCCGGCGGATGCACGGCATCTTCGTCGGTGAAATTCAGGCGCTGGAGGGGGCCGGTCGGACCGCCTTCGACTTCAGCACCGAGGAAGTTCCGTACGAACTCAAGCTCGATATGGCTCGCCAGTGCTGGGACGAAGCCCGCCACTGTGAGATCTCCATCAAGCTGGCCGAGCACATGGGCGGCGAACTCGGCGAGTACGTCGAGACAACCACGCTCTTCGAAGCGGCCTGCCACGACGACCCGGTGTTCCGGCTGGCCGGTGTTAACCGGGCCCTCGAAGGTCTGGCCATCGATGTCTTCTCCCAGATGCGCGACTTTGGGGAAGAGATGAGCGACCCCATCCTCGAGTATTGCGAGGATTACATGCTGGCCGACGAAGTCACGCACGTGCGCATGGGTTCAAAGTGGCTGCGAGCCGTTACCGAAGATGATCCCGAGCGACGCAAGGCGGCACTCGAGTTCCAGAAGGTCGTCGATGGTCTGTTCAACTTCCGTGGCCAACGAAGCGAAGACGATGATGCTCCGATTCGCCTAGCTCGTCAGTTCCGCAAGATGGCCGGCTTCACCGATTCCGAGGTCGACCACATCGCCGAGACGTCCCTCAAGCAGAAGGCCGAACTCGAAGCCGACCTCATGGCCGCTTCGATCCTCGCCGAAGAGAACTAGCCGCCAGCCACTGGCGGCTGCTGCTAGTTGGCGTGCAGTTCAGCGTTGATGCCGCCCCAACGTTCGGGGTCGGCGACTCGTAGTTCGACCGCGCCGGTTACCGAGTTGCGGATGAGCAGCATGCCGGAGCGGCCGGAAAGCTCGCCGCCCTTCACCACGCTGCCGTCGGGCAGGGTGACCATGGTGCCGGCCGTCACGTAGAGCCCGGCTTCGACGGTGCAGTTGTCGCCAAGCGAGATGCCGATACCGGCGTTGGCGCCGATGAGGCAGTTTTCGCCAACGCTGATCATCTCCTTGCCGCCGCCCGAGAGCGTTCCCATGATCGAGGCGCTGCCCCCAAGGTCGCTGTTGGCGCCCAGCACGACACCTTGGCTGATCCGGCCTTCGACCATGGCCGCGCCGAGTGTTCCTGCGTTGAAGTTGCAGAATCCTTCGTGCATCACGGTGGTGCCCTCCGACAGGTGGGCTCCCATCCGAACCCGATCGGCGTCGGCGATTCGAACACCGCTGGGCACGACGTAGTCGGTCATGCGGGGAAACTTGTCGACACCGAAGACGCCGATTTGTTCGCCTTCGGCTGCCGCTCGGGAGCGAAGTTCGTCGACCTGCTCAGGAAGCACTGGTCCGGCCGT
This sequence comes from uncultured Acidimicrobiales bacterium, assembly GCA_937930655.1. GTDB lineage: Bacteria > Actinomycetota > Acidimicrobiia > Acidimicrobiales > SZUA-35 > JAHECQ01. The sequence continues at coordinate 4,488 of CALHBU010000031.1, forward strand.
CGTCCACGCCACGTTGGCCAGGGCGCCGAACAAGCCGTCAAGGTTGATGGTGTTGGGCTGGACCTCTCGACGGCTCAGAAGATGAAGCCGCAGATAGCCGTCGGCCGCGTCGGCCGGTGGCTCGGCGAGTGACTCGATGGTGGTGGAGATGGATTCGCCGGTGATGAGGCCCAGCTTCTCGGCCAGACAGGACCGGTTGGCCGTGACCCCCTCAGATGGATACCAGGCATCGAGGCGGGTTCCCGTAGCGGTGTCGACATAGCTGTGTCCTGTGGCGGTAACCGACTTGCCCAAATCAATCGTCATACCGGAATCCTCGCACCGTCGATGTCCATCTCAAACCCTGGGGTCCAAACCGATTTCTGGCAATCGAACACTTGTACGCTTGGTGATGGCATACTGACCAAACAACAGTTCGATCCAGCTTGTCGTTAGCCAGCTTGTCTTTTAGCCAGCTTGTCTTGAGAGAGAGTGGGAGCAGTCCAATGGGTGAGTACCAATTGACCGATCGCCAGCAGGCGATTCTGCAGTTCATCAGCGATCAAATGAGGGACCGGGGCTTCCCCCCATCGGTGCGGGAAATCGGCGCCCATGTCGGGCTGACCTCGCCCTCGACTGTGCATTCTCACCTGTCCAAGCTGCAGAAGCACGGCTTCCTCGAGCGGGACCCAGCCAAGCCCCGGGCCATCACCGTCAAGTGGGACGCCAACACCGGCGCTAGCAACATCGAACGTCGCCCGGTGCGCCACGTGCCACTGGTTGGCAGCGTGGCCGCCGGCACCGATGTCTTGGCATCGGAGGACATCGAGGAAACCATTCCGGTCCCCGCCGATCTCACCGGCGACGGCGACTTGTTCATGCTTACCGTTCGTGGACATTCCATGATCGAAGCCGGCATTCTCGATGGCGACTTCGTCGTGGCCAAGGTGCAAACGACGGCCCAGACCGGCGACATTGTCGTGGCCGGAATCCCCGGCGAGGAAGCCACGGTCAAGACCTACAGCGTCGACACCAAGCGCAATAAGGTCGTGCTCCTTCCTTCCAATTCCACCCTTCGGCCGATGCACTTCGACCCTGACGAAGTGCAGATCTTCGGCAAGGTCGTCACCGTCATGCGGCGAGTCTGATCTAACCCAGTTCGGCGAGACGGCGCTCGAGAAAGCGCATTTCCGGCTCGCTTTCGGTAAGGGCCAGTGCCCGGCGGTACGCGGCCTTCGACGCCACCGGGTCGATGGTTCGCAGCAGATCGGCCCGGGCCGAGTGGAAGTGGGAGTACGACGCCAGGGCGGAAGCCAGCTCGGGTTCGGCCAGCATGTCGAGCCCGGCCTCCGGTCCTCTGGCCATGGCAACCGCAACCGCATGGTTCAGCGACACCACCGATGTCGGCTGGAGTTCGGTCAGCCGTCGATACAGAAGTTCGATTTGTTCCCAGTCGGTGTCGTCACTTGTGGGGGCCTGGCAGTGGAGGGCCTGTATGGCGGCCTGGATCTGGAGAGGGCCTGGTCGTTCGAGTCGAAGGGCCCGGTCGAGGGCGGTGGTGCCGCTGGTGATGAGCACCGGGTTCCAGGCGCTGCGGTCCTGGTCGGCTAAGAGGACTAGGTCCCCGCTGGGGGAAACCCGGGCAGTCGAGCGGGAATGAATGAGCTGCAAAAGGGCCAGCAGTCCGAGTGACTCGGGATCGTCGGGAGTTAGCTCGGCGACCAGTCCGGCCAGCCGAATGGCCTCGTGGCAGAGGTCTTCTCTGATGAGGTCGGTGCCGCTGCTGGCTTCGTAGCCCTCGTTGAAGATGAGGTAGACGATGGTCCGGACCAGTGCAGTCCGGGGCAGGAGTTCTTCGTCGGGGGGAATCCGAAACGGAATGCCGGCGCCGGCGATCTTTTTCTTGGCTCGCACCAGGCGCTGGGCCACTGTTGGCTCGGGAATGACGAAGGCCCTGGCAATCTCCAAGGTTGTGAGGCCGCCGATACTCCGCAGAGTCAGGGCCATTTGGGCCTCGGGGCGAAGCGACGGGTGGCAGCAGGCGAAGAGAAGTCGAAGTTGCTCGTCGCGCAGAAGTGTTTCGTTCTCGATTGCATCCATGGCGCTCTCCCCGCCGAAGGCCGTGTGCTCGGTGAGTCGCTGCTCGAGTCGAGCGGCCAGTTCGGTCTTCTCGGCTCCTTTGCTCGATCGTCGGAGTCGGTCTATGGAGCGGCGACGGGCAACGGTCGTCAGCCACGCACCGGGAGAGGACGGAATGCCGGTGTCGGGCCAGGTAGTCAGGGCCTGCTCGACGGCATCCTGGGCCGCGTCCTCGGCGTCAGACAGGTTGCCGAAGTCGCCCACCAGGGTGGCCACGACCCGTGGCCACTCCTGGCGGACAACCTCGGTCAACTGGTTCTGGTCGAACAACCTCAGGCCGAGTAGTCGAGAACCGGCCGGACTTCGATGGTGCCCATGGCGGCGTGGGGGATCTTGGCCGCGGCGGCGATAGCGCTATCGAGGTCGTCGGCTTCGAGAATGTAGAAGCCACCGAGTTGTTCCTTGGTTTCAGCGAACGGTCCGTCAGTGGTCACAACTTCGCCGTCGACTACCCGAACCGAGGTGGCCATGGCGGTGTCCATCAGGGCCTCACCACCTTGGATGCGCTCGCCCATTTCTTCACTGAAGCTCATGTAGCCGGCCATGATCGGTTGCATGGCTTCTGACTGCGGGTCGGGGTTGGCGCCGGGATCTTTCTCGTCGCTGTAGATCAGGCAGGCGTACTTCATGGGGTCTTGAACCTTTCGTTTGGCCATCTGGCCAGTGTCATTGTGGTTGCTTCTTGCTCAATCGTCGATTGGTCAGCTGGCGTTTCGACACTCCTGGCAAGAATTTGTGAAAGAAATAGTCGGGCTGTCCGAGTGCCTACGAACAATCGTTCGATTTTCTCTTGACGTCGAACGAGTGTTCGTTTACGGTAAGCGAACACTCGTTCGGAGAGAAGGGGTCCCATCGGACCTGCGGTTGGAGAACGGGTGGCACTGCATGGCACCGATTGGGCAGATCGGGGCCATACCGGTTCGGGTGCTCCCGGGCAGAGCCAGTTGCTTGCAACTGGTGACTGCCGGGACACCGGCCGATCTGACTGTCACACCCCCTGAGGAAACTGGAAATCATGGTCGCTCTTCTCCATCCTGAAACCTTCGAAACCCCCCGCCGACAGACGGCCTCCGATGCCGGGCCGGCAGCCACCGCCGCCGACGCTCGTCCTCGTCTCCGAGTAATCCAGGGTGGGGCCACCCAATCGTCTCGTCCGCTCAACTCGTTGGCCATGGCTGGCTCGGCCCTGCTGGTCATGCTGTTCGTCCTGTTTCGGCTGTTTCAGGGGGCACCTCCCGCCTCGAGCTGGGAGGGTTTGGCCGACGTCGCCTACGGGTCGGGAGCATCGGTGGCACCCGCCACTCCCGGGCCAGGCCCGGTTCTGGTCGACGCCGAGAATGTCCGGGTCGTTGTCGAGGGCGACACGTTGTGGGCCATAGCCATGGAGTTGGCTCCCGACCGTGATCCGGCCGAGGTTGTTGGTGTGCTGAGCGCCCGCAACGGGGGAACCGAGCTCCAGGTGGGCCAGCGGCTCATCATCCCCGCCGAGCTCTCCTAGCTGTAAGGCGAATCTTTGATTGCACTTCCGGTGGGGCCTTGTGCTTGAGGTTGATGGCGTTAGTGTAGAAAGGTGCGCTGTCCTAGCTGTTCCACCGACGACACCCGTGTCGTCGACTCGCGGGCAGCGGAGGATGGCGCATCGATTCGACGCCGCCGAGCCTGTGCAGCTTGCAACCAGCGCTTCACCACCTTCGAACGGTTGGAAGAAGTACCGCTTCAGGTCATCAAGAGATCCGGCGAGCCGGTTCCATTCTGCAGGGACAAGATTGTCCACGGACTGTCTTCGGCCTCCAAGGGCCGGCCCATCGAACCAGAACAGTTCGCCGAATTGGCGGCCGACGTCGAAGAGTCAGCGCGCCTAGAAGGTTCTGAGGTCACTTCGGAATGGGTCGGTCTGGCGGTTTTGGATCGACTCCGGGTGCTCGACCACGTGGCTGCGTTGCGATTCGCCAGTGTGTACAAGGGGTTCTCCGACGTCAGCGACTTCGAAGACGAACTCTCGCTGATCAAACGGGCGTCGCTCGTCAAGCGGGAAACACCAGTACCCAGCACTTGATTCGTTCGGCCTACGGCCGATCGAGCAAGGGTGGTTCCCCGGGTCTGTTCCCTCCCAACTGTTTTGGCGCGGCTTGCCATCTCGTTTGCGCTTGTTGTTGCGCTTGTCGCTTCGCTCGTTTCTGTGGTCTCCCGACCGGTTGATGCCCAGGAAGATGCGCTCACCTTGGCCGAGGTGCTCCCCGACCCCGACTTCATTCACCCCGACATCGCGGCCCAGGTACCGGTTGATCTCCGAGCGGTCGGGCCAGTGGCCGACCGATTGGCTGCAGCCCGCCTCGAGCTGAACGATGCCACCTCACGATCTGTCCGGTCAGCGGCAACCATTGGGTCGCTCGAGGTCGAACGAGGTCTCCTGGTTGATGACCTGCTTGATTGGCGTGCCGAGGAAGCCACTTCCGACGCCCTGCTGGCCGCAGCCGAACTTGATCTGTCGCAGTATGCGGTCGACACCTTCATGGAATTCGAAGAGGTCGATCTTGGTGCGCTGCGTCTCGAAGGTTCGGTCGATCCGGCCGACACCCTCTCCGATGAGGTCGGCGGTCTACTGACGACAAAGCGAGATGTCGAGGCCGAACGCCATGAACGAGCGGTTCTTGCCGTCGCTGATCTAGAAGAGGACATAGACGTCATCGACGAGCGGGTTGTCGAGCTCGGCATCGCGCTGGAAGAAGCCGAGGGTGACGCCAAGCAGGCCCAAAGCCTGGTCGATCAGTACCAACCGGAGTTCGAACGGGCGTTGCTGGGTGCCCCCATCGTTGGCGTCGAGTTCCCCCTGGTCGTGCTCGATGCCTATTTCCAGGCTCAATTGATCGTGGCCGAGGAACGACCCGGCTGCGAGGTCCGATGGGACCATCTGGCCGGCATCGGACGAGTCGAGAGCTATCACGGCACCTACGGCGGCAACACGGTCGGAACCGATGGGCGGACGTCGGGGGAGATCCTGGGGCCAGTGCTCGATGGTGACCCCTGGTTGGCCATCCCTGACAGTGACGGTGGCTTCTACGACGGCAACACCGAATGGGATCGGGCTGTCGGCCCGATGCAGTTCATTCCCACCAGCTGGGAGATCTACGGTCGTGACGGCAACGGCGACGACGAAGAGGACCCCCACAATCTCTACGATGCGGCCCTCGCTGCGGCGCAACACTTGTGCGGGACAACCGGTGGACTGTCATCGCCGGGCAACTTTCAACGGGCGCTTCTTGGCTACAACCGGTCAGCGGCCTACGGACTACAGGTCATGTCCTTCGCTGAGCAGTACCGGGAAGCCTTCACCCTGGTACCGAGTCCAGATCCGTCCTGACCCAACGGCCGAAAAGTAGTCCGTCGCCGGTCAATAAACGGGTGAGTTCTAGCTGCGTCGGCGTCGGTGGAGGTGGGCCTGCTGCTGGCCGAGCCGATGGGCCGCTCACCAGGACCGGAGCGATCGTCTGATTCCACTCGTCGATGAGACCTGCAGCGACGAACTGACCGTTGAGGCTCGGTCCACCCTCAAGGAGGGCGACCTCGCCCCTGCTGCGCAGCGCTTTGAGACCCAAGGGAAGGTCGACATTACCGGAGCCTGCGATGACCAGATCGGCCACCTCGGACAGTCGGGTGACGCGGTCTCGGGGTGCGTCCTCGACGGTGAGGATGACGGGTCGATGGTCGGGGTCAGCGAACAACGGCTCGGTTGGCTCAAGGGAAAGACTTCGGCTTACTACCACCACGGTTGGGCGTGGAGCTTGACCCCGAGCTGTTCGTGCCGCCTGGATGTCGGCGGCCGGTCTGGGTGGCTTGTAACTCTCGGCAGTGGCAGTGGCGGCGCCGACGATGATGAGGTCGGCGACGGCACGTAGCGCAATGAAGACCTTGAGGTCGGCCGGTCCACCGAGTGGGCCAGAGAGTCCATCGACTGCGGTGCCGCCATCGAGTGACGCAATCATGTTGGTCATTACCCACGGGCGGTCAGGGTGGGGGAGTCGGACCTCGCCCGCAATCACTTCGACCGGGTCAATGGTGGCGCCGACCTCTGGCCATTGGGCTGTTGCAAACAGCGTGGTGATGGCATCGGTGCCCATGTGGTCACCCTACTGGGGTCCTTTTCGGGGCGATGAGTGGACGGTCCACAGAACTTTCCGCCTCGTCCCCAGAATTCCACAGGGTGTCCCCTTCTGATCCACAGGGCCGGGTCTCTATGGTCCTCAGTGGTGCGGCGACTTCGCATCACGAAAGGGTTCGAAGATGCGGATGGCGGGCACCATGGGGCGCCCTTGGGATGTTCTCGACCTACGGACTGTTTCTTCGGATGTGGACCGCTGTCGACGACGCCCTCCCGCAACTTCGAACCCTTCGGCTCAGAAAACTTCTCGTCGTTTGCCCGCTCCTGGAGCGGC
>CALHBU010000032.1 GCA_937930655.1 uncultured Acidimicrobiales bacterium
GTGGTCGTCAGCTGCAGCTTGACGGCGCTCCTTCAATGGTGATCCTCATTCCCGAGACGGCCGAGTCGGTTGAGGGCCTCGTGTTGCGCTCCCGAAACGAGGCCGGTTGGTCAGCGTGGATAGAGCTCGACAGCGCGGAACACGAAGCACCGGACGGTGTCGAGGGCGAAGAGGGTTATGGAGGTCGACCTAGCGGTATCGGACCAATTTGGATCGGAGCTGACGCCACCGACATCGAGGTGGCCAGCCTCTATGGCGGCGTACAGGTAACCGTCGAGACCCTCGAACCGGTCGCTCGACCCGAGGTGCCGTTGATCGCCAACGTTCTACCGGGTCAACCCACCATCCAACCCCGGTCGAGTTGGACATCCCGAGGCTTCGCAACCGAGCACGACGGATGCGAGGATGGCCCTCGCTTGGCTACCAATATCCGGGCAGCTGTCGTTCATCACACGGTGACCTCGAACGTCTACAACCAAAGCGACGTCGATGACCAACTTCGGGCCATCTACCGACTCCACGTCGACATCAACGGCTGGTGCGATATCGCCTACAACTTCGTGGTCGATCGGTTCGGCACCATCTGGGAGGCCAGAACCGGCGGGGTCGAGAACCCCATCATCGGTGGGCATGCCAAAGGATTCAATACATGGACCGTTGGTATCGCCCTGCTTGGTCAACATCAGGCTGGCGCCAGTCCGGCCTCAGCAGCGCCAACGACTGCCAGCGCCTTTTCGGTGCAGGCCGTTGTCGGATGGAAGCTGGGTATGCACGGCGTCGATCCCAACGGCACGACCTGGCTGAAGAACCGCTCGTCGGTCGGGGTCATGAAGTTCCCGAGCCAAGCCTGGGTGCAGGTGCCGACCGTGCTCGGCCATCGCGATCTCGGCGTCACCTCCTGTCCAGGTAGTCACACCGTTCCTCGGCTTCAAGAGATCAGGGCTGCGCTTCTCGAGGGCCGGGTCGGTGATCCGCCGTACAACTTTGTCGCTCACGAACCGTACGAGCACGGCCCTGGCATCGTGGTTGTCGATGCGGTCGGTGGCGTCCGGCCTGCCGGCTCGGCCGAGCAGCCGTTGGCTGGCCTGGTCCCCAACGGAACCACAGCGGTAGCCGTCGACGGCGGCCCAACCGGAGGCCAAGTCCTGACCTCTGCCGGCATGCTCGTCAGCTACGGCAACGCTCCAACCATCAACGGTTCTCCTACCGGTTCGACGACCGCTGTCGACCTTGAGGTGCAGGCCAATGGCGGTGCCGGTTGGGTGCTGGACCGCACTGGCGAGGTTCATGGCTTTGGTGGCGCACCGGATCCATCGTGGTCATCGCTCGCACCGGCGGTTGCCTTTGAACTCGACGACAATGGCGTCGGCTATGCGATAGACGGAACGGGCCGGCTCTCACCCGTCGGGGGAGCTCCAGCATCCGCCATCTCGGCTTCACTCACGACAGCGGCAATCGATGTTGCCGTTCTGCCTCAGCAGACAGGCGGTTGGGTGGTCAGCGCCTCTGGTGAGTTGGCGGCCTTTGGGTCAGCTGAGAATTTCCAACTGAGTGCTCAAACAGTGCAGGCCCGAGCGGTACTGGCCGCCGTCAATGGTCGCGGTGGTTGGGTACTGGACAGCGAGGGCCGCCTTCACCGGTTCGGGGCCGAACGGCCGATCTTGCCGATCTCGACAACGGTGGGTGTGCCCACCGCAATCGATGGTGCCCTTGTCGACTGGATCGCCGACGATCGATCGGACCTCATGAGGTTCATCTTTGCTCTCACCGAGCTCTTTCTGGGTGAAGCGATGAGTCCTCTGGATGCTGACGTGTTGGCCAGTCGGGTGGTGTACGAAGGCAGGTCACTCGTCGTCGACGAGTTGGCGCATTCCGACGCCTGGGCCGGGCAATTGGTCGACGATCTCTATGTCGACGTTCTGGGCCGCTCGCCCGAGCCATCGGGTCGGGCCTACTGGGTTGATCAGTTGGCCAACGGCACGCGGACACAGGATCTGGGCGCCTTCTTCTACGGATCGCCCGAGTACTACGCCGATGCTGGCTCAGCCGAGGCCTACGTCATTCGCCTGTACGACGCTCTGCTGGGCCGAGCCCCCGATGCCAGCGGTCTGACCTTCTGGGTCGAGCAGCTAGAGGCGGGCACAGCCCAGCCCACCGACATCAGCACCGGCTTCTATCAGTCGCCAGAATCTCGACTTGGGCGAGTAGATGCTCTTTACGCCCAGATCCTTCAGCGAAGCCCTGATGAAGAGGGCCGAAGCTTCTGGGCCGAGCGCCTGCTCGACATCGACGACATCGAGCTCGCCATCGAACTGGCCTCGTCGGTCGAGTACTACGATCTCACAACCGAATCACCGGAAGAGGACTGACAATGCGCCGTACGTCGCTTGCAGTAGTTGTAGCAGCACTACTTTTGGCCGCTCTTTTCGTCGCGGTGCCGCAGTCGTCGCCAGCGGCCGCCGACAATCACGACAACTCCCTGCTGGTCGAGGTGACTGGCCATGGCTGGGGTCATGGCCGTGGCATGGGCCAGTACGGCGCGCAGGGCTACGCCATAAACGAGGGCTGGACATCCGCTCAGATTCTGGATCACTTCTATGGTGACACCACGGCTGGCCAGACACCGGCGTCAGCCCCGGTCGACCCAGCGGCTGTCCGAGTCGACCTGCGCGGGCAGAGAGGCGAGGCTCTTCTGGCTCGAGTCGAAAGCGGTGGTATTCACCTGCGAGATCCTGAGGGAGTGCTCCTCTGGGCCAACGACGAAGGCAAGGCCATCCGTCTCAGCCTTGTGGCCGGCGGCATCCAATACGAACAGGCCGATAGTTGCGGTGGGCCCTGGAACCAAATTTTCGTCATCGATCTTCCCTACATCGAGCTGATCGATCTGAATCCAGCCGATGACTCAACCGGGCTGCTTCAGGTTTGTGAGTCCGACGGGTCTGCCTCGTGGTACGACGGCACCATCTCCTACAACAACATCGATGGGGCAGCCCGGACGGTCAACATCGTGTCGATCGAGCAGTACCTCCGAGGAGTCCTGCCCGCTGAGGTCCCGAGCTCCTGGGAAATGGCGGCACTGGAGAGCCAGGCGGTGGCGGCACGGTCCTACGCCATGGCTGGCGACACCAGACAGCTGCCGTTCGCCGACACCTGCGACACCACACTCTGCCAGGTGTACCGAGGTCGGTACCGGAAGCGCCCGAACGAGGGCATCGAGTCATCCACTAATGCCCGCACCGATACAGCAGTCACCAACACAGCGGGCCTCGTGCGCATCCGCGACGGGGCAGTGGCTCGTACCGAGTTCTCTTCAAGTACCGGTGGCTACACGGCCGGCGGCGTGTTTCCCGCGGTCGAAGATCTCGGAGACAGCGTCGACTCCAACCCCAATCACGACTGGACCAAAGTCGTCGATCTGACCGGGTTCGTGGCCAGTCAGAACAAGGGTGATCTGCTGTCCATCGACGAGGTCGGCAACGGCCTCGGCGAAGACGGTGGTCGTGTCGAGACGGTCACCTTCACCTTCACCGGCGGCACCGCGGTTCTTACCGGCAACGAAGCACGGCGAGAGTTCGGCCTCAAATCGGACTGGTTCCGATTTGGCGAGCTGGGCGCCACGGTCGTAACGGCCAATGGCTACTTTGTGGCCGCCGTCTACCAACTCTTCCTCCAGCGTGACCCGTCGCTTACCGAACAGATCAACTGGCAGACGAGGCTTGACGGAGGGGCGGACAAGACGGAGCTCACTCAGTCTCTGGCCGGTTCTGACGAATGGGCCGGTGTGATGATCGACGACCTCTACCAGGTGGTGTTGGGCCGTTCGGCCGACCCATCAGGCCGCAGCTACTGGTTGTCGCAGATGTCGGCCGGGCTCCGGTTCGAACAGGTAGCGGCCAACTTCTTTGGTGCTCCCGAATACTACGATCGTGTTGGCGGCACCGACACGACGTATGTCACGGCCCTCTACGATGCGATTCTCAAACGGTCAGCTGACAGCCTCGGACTCGGCTTCTGGGTCGACCAGTTGGGGACCGGGGCGGTCACTCCCTATGAGGTAGCGGCCGGTTTCTACGCTTCGCCCGAGTCCCGACAGGACCGGGTCACCGATCTGTACCAGCGGATTCTGGGCCGCCAGCCTGATGCTGCCGGCCTGGCCCACTGGACTGATCGTCTTCTTAGCGTCGACGATGTCGAGTTGGCGGCCAATCTGGCTGCCTCGTCTGAGTTCTTCGAAGCAGCTCAGCCCTAATCGACGCTCCCATCCGGGGCCCTTACCCTTGGCTACACTCATCCAAATGTCGTACGAGGGTCGGTCATGAAACTGATCATTCAGGTTCCGTGCCTGAACGAAGAAGACCAGTTGCCGGAGTCTTTGGGTGCTCTGCCGCGCCAGGTTCCCGGCTTCGATGTAGTCGAATGGCTGATCATCGACGATGGCTCCCACGATCGCACCATCGAGGTAGCCCGCCAGTTCGGTGTCGATCACGTGGTCAAGCTCCCTCAGAATCGGGGACTGGCGGCGGCCTTTCAAGCCGGACTTGACGCCGCTCTCAAGCTTGGCGCCGACGTCATCGTCAATACCGATGCCGACAATCAATACGACGCTGATGCCATCCCGCTTCTGGTGGCCCCCATCGTGCAGGGCCGGGCCGACCTGGTGGTCGGAGATCGCAACGTTCGCTCGGTCGACGAGTTCAGCAAAATTAAGGTTCGTCTGCAGCTGTTGGGAAGTTGGGTAGTCCGCAAGGCATCCGATACCGAAGTTCCCGACGTCACCTCCGGTTTCCGGGCCTACAGCCGAGAAGCTGCGATTCAGCTCACGGTGACCAATCGATACACCTACACCCTCGAGTCCATCATCCAGGCCGGAAAGATGAACGCGGCGGTGGCATCGGTTCCGGTCGAGACCAATGCCAAGACGCGGGACTCTCGGCTCTTCAACTCGATGACCGGCTATATGCGACGCAACGCCGGTGTCATCACGCGGGTTTTCGCCGCCTATGAGCCAATGAAGTTCTTCGGCCGGTTTGCCGTGTTGCTCTTCGTTGGCTCGATGCTTTCGTTCATCCCATTCCTTTGGGATGCCATCGTGAATGGAAATTCCGACGGGCACCTGCAGTCCATCATCCTGGGCGGCATGCTGTTCACCGCATCGCTCCAGGTCATGGCCATGGCCTTTGTCGCCGACCTCATTGCCTCGCACCGCTTGGTTACCCAACGGGCTCTCGAACGTATTCGTCGGGTCGAGCTAGCGGTGAACGTCGCCCCCAGCCACTACCTTCCGGTCGAAGGTACCTACACCGTGGGGCAGGACAGTTCTGCGCCACAGGACAGTGCTGTGGCGCAGGACCATACGATTGAGGTGACGGCCGAGCGCCGAGCCGGTGTCGAGTCGGCGGCCTCCCGGGCCGGTGGCCTGACAAACTGACGTGACCTCGTCGGCATCACTGCCGAAAAGGCAACCGATGGCTTCGGGCAGTGCTCCGGTCGATACTGCCGATACGCGGTCCTCCGCGGTACGACTCGGTGATTTGTGGCGTCGGCGGGCTCTCATCGCCAATCTGGTTCGACGAGAGCTGCGGGCCCGTTACAAGGGTTCGGTTGTGGGCTTCGCCTGGTCGCTTCTCAACCCGGCCATGTATCTAGCTGTCTTCAGCGTGGTCTTCACCGAGCTGCTTCGGGTCCAGGTGCCTCTCTTTGGAGTTTTCCTGCTCTGTGGCTTGCTGGTATGGAACTTCTTCTCGTCAAGTGTCACCGCAGCCGGTGCCTCGCTGCTGGACAATGCGTCGCTGGTTCAAAAGGTCTGGTTTCCTCGTGAGGCACTGCCGGTTGCCTCGGTCGGCGCCGGGTTGGTGAACCTTTGCTTGCAGGCCCTCGTGCTGTTGTTTGGCATGGTCCTGTTTCGCAATTGGCCCGATCCGAAGGCGTTGCCGCTACTCATTCCGGCGATGCTCGCCCTGGTCCTGATCACTACCGGTATGTCGCTACTGATCTCGGCCCTTACGGTTCGATTCCGAGATGTAAAGCACCTCATGGAAGTGGCGCTCACCGGGTGGTTTTGGATGTCAGCCGTGGTCTACCCCTATGCCGCGGTTGCCGACCGACTTGGCCGCTGGGAGTGGTTGGCCATGCTCAACCCGATCATCCCCATCGTTCTCACCTTCCAGCGAGTTCTCTACAATCCGCCAGCGGTTACCGACGACGGCATCGTGGTGCTGCCAGACCTCGATCCGATGTGGTTTCTGAGCCGCCTGGGGTCGTCACTGGCATTTGGTGTCGTTCTCTGCGTTGTCGGGTTTCGGGTATTCGCCCGTCGGGAAGCCGACTTCGGCGACCAGCTGTGAGCGATCCATCAGCGGCCAAAGCCATCGTTGTCGACAGTGTCTCAAAACGCTTCGAGCTGGGGAAGGTCGGCCCGACGTCGATGAAGGAGCGGCTGATCAGTCGTAACCGGTCGGGAGGCGACGATTTTTGGGCTCTCAAAGACGTGTCCTTCGACATTGAGGTCGGCGAGACCTTCGCTCTTCTCGGTCACAACGGGTCGGGGAAATCGACGCTCCTGAAGTGCATCGCCCGAACGCTCACCCCAACCTCGGGAAACATCCGGATTGTTGGTTCAGTGGCTGCGCTTCTCGAGCTCGGAGCTGGCTTTCATCCTGACTTGACCGGTCGGGAGAACATCATCCTGAACGCATCCATCCTCGGCATGGCGGGAGATGAGGTCGAAGGACGACTTCCCGAGATCTTTGCCTTCGCTGAGCTCGAGGAGTTCGCCGACACCGCGGTCAAGCATTATTCGTCGGGGATGTTCGCCCGCCTTGGATTTGCGGTGGCAATGTTTCTGGAGCCAGACATTCTGTTGGTCGACGAGGTCCTGTCAGTCGGCGACGAATCGTTCCAGCGGAAATGCCTTGGTGAGGTCCGACGGTTTCAACGAGAGGGTCGAACCATCATCGTGGTGACTCATTCGGCCGACATGGTTCGCCATATCTGCGACCGGGCGGCCGTGCTCGATCATGGTGAGCTCATCGAGCTCGGTACGCCGGCCAGGGCGATCGGTGCGCTCCGGGCCGCGTTCGCCAAGAAGGGCATCGAGGTGCCGGCCGATCTGGGCCATGCCGACAATCTCGAACGATCTAACGCCGTACGGTTCACCGATGTCACCCTTCACCTCCCCGACCCTGATCGAGACTGGATTCGGCCAGGAGAACCACTCGAGGTCGAGGTCGGGTTCGACTCAGCCTCGGCCAACGATGACGTGGTTGTAGCTCTGGAGATCCATGATCAGAACGGCAATCGGCTGGTCGGTATAAACACTGATCGACTCAACAGCCCGGGTCCGGTCGTTGACGGCGTAGGTTCCATGCGGTTCAGAATCGATCGTATGCCGCTGCTCGGCGGGGTCTACGACGTGAGTGTCGGATTGCACAATCACGATGTGAGCGTGTCCTACGACCACCGAGAAGGGGCAGCAAGCTTCCGGGTCGAACATGACACTGGCCTGGTTGGCCTGGTCGACGTGCCATTGTCGGCCGACTGGACCTAGGACGGGGCGAACAGGTCAAGACAGGGCAGCGTCCACGGCGTTGCCCAACTGTCGGTAGGCCCGCTCCCAGGTATAGGCGGCCACACCTTCTCTGGCCTTGGCAAGGAGATCCCGAGTGAAGTCAACGTCGGTGGTGAGCTGTTCTACCGCATCGGCAACAGCCTGGGGCGTTGGGTCGACAACCAGGCCACCCCCGGTGTCTTCAACCAGGTCGACCAGGCCGCCTCCGTCGCGGCAGACCACGACCGGCCGATCCCAGAGCATTGCTTCCAACGCGGTCAGGCCGTAGTCCTCCCGGAAGGCCGGAGCGAGAACAACCGAACACTCGGCGTAGCGGCTGTCCCGAGTTGCGTCGTCGACGTTGCCGAGGAAGCTGACCGGTGAGGTTCTTTGAGTTTCGCTGCCGATGGTTTTCAAGGCTGAACCCAGCCAGAAGTTTGCGGCGTCGTCGGTGTGAATAAAGTCGGGATCGGCAGTGAGTCGTGCATCGAGACTCTTCACATAGTCGAGCCGACCGCCACCCCCGATGAGCTCGGTACGACGACCAGAAACATGGGCGGCGGAAACAGCCAACTCGGTTCGTTTCGGCCATTCATGGCGGCTCACACAGACAACCGGTCCGTCAGGGCGCCATGGCGACGGCGTGGCCGGTGGTTGGGCGAGGGCGGGAGCGTGGAGCAACGAGATCTTGTCAGACGAAACCGACCAGTACTCATCGAGACGGCTCGCGCACTCGTTGGAACCGGCCAGGAAGTGACGAACACCTCCGAAAAGGGCTTGATCGGTAGCTCGGACTTCTTCGGTTGCTACCCGATGATCGTCGGGATCGACCTCGCCCAGATGCAGCCAGGTATCGGCCAAATCATAGAAAATTCGAGTCTGGTGGTAGAAGAGCGACAACACCCGGGGATGGTCGACCAGATAGGTCGGTGGTTGCGTGCTCAGCACCAGGTCGTAGCGGTCCAGTTCGAGGCGGCGGACGTCCTCGACCATGGCCATGTAGCGGAAAAATTCGGGGTGTCGGGGCCACTGACGTTGACTTCCCGCCTGACCCCAAACCGGACGCGGTGTAAGGAGGGCGGGGAAACTCCGCTCTTCAACCCGATGGCCGGCTTCGTTGAGTCCAACCAGGAGGCGGGCCAGGAGTCGTTCAAAACCACCGGCCACACCCCAGTTGGGTTTGACCACGCCGATCCTCAATGGTCGCGACACGGACAGCAGGCTCATCAGCCGCCTGGCTTTTGGCCGCTGATCGCCACGTCATGAGAGCCATAGACCAGCCTGGCCATTTCGGTGAGGAACGCGTCTCGATCAGGCTGATCGGACAATGTTGGAAGGGCGAGGTCGTCCTGTCCCGGATGGAGGGGCTGGATGCCAACGTTCGTGAACCCGAGATGGGTGAACAGAAACTCCAGTTGCGAGGGATGTACGGGGTGCAGATGTGTCGGGTCGAGCCAGATCGACATAGCCGACACCTGGAGATTCATGGCGTTTGGCGTCTCGAGGAGGAGAATACCGCCGGGCTTCAGTGCCCGGAAGGCAGCAGCGACAAGAGCATGGCGCTGGGGGAAGGGGAGGTGTTCGATGAGGTGGAAGGCGGTGATGACGGCCACCGAGCCGCCCGGTAGTTGGTCGAGTCCGCTGATGGCATCGCCTAAACGCACATCGATGCCGAGGTCGGTTGCACGTTCGACCGCCACCGTGTTGGTATCGAGGCCGAACGATTCGACCCCGGCTTCGGCCAGCATCTCCAGCCATTCGCCCCGACCACAGCCAAGGTCGACGACCGGTCCGCCATGCCCCACCACGGTGGGAAGGTGATCGGCAAGAAGCGCTTTGACCTCGTCCCTCGTGCCCCGAAACTCATCCTCGAAGGCTTGGTAGAAGCGATCGAGTTCGGCGAGCGGAGGGGCAGCTGAAGCGGTGGGGGAGGGAGCTGCGGGATGGGACAGATGGTCTGACGGCGTTCGCGTCATTGTTTGCTGCTGAGGCGCCTGGCTGGCTACCGAAGCCCTCCAAGACTGGAGACTGGCCAGCTCCTGTCGGAGGGTCAACGCTTCTTCCTCGGCGGCCTCGACCCGTACCTCCAAGCGGTCATTGGCCGCTCGAAGATCGAACAGCTGGG
>CALHBU010000033.1 GCA_937930655.1 uncultured Acidimicrobiales bacterium
TGACTACTACTCGGGGTTGTAGAGGCCGAGTCAACCACCGCGGGTGGCGAATATTCGTGTTCTCGATCAACGCGGTCAGATGGGTCACGAGCGCAATGGCGCCTGGCTGACCTGAGCAGCCGACCGGCTTGCGGTGGCCAGCGCCAAGACGCTGGCCACCGCAGTAACCGAAGCGGCTACAGCAATCCATCGACGATCCCCGGTGAGCTCGACAATCAAGCCTCCGGCAAACGGTCCAAGGGAGCCGGCCAACATCGAGACCGAGGTATAGAGCCCCATGGTGGCCCCGATGGCTCGATGATCGAAGAGTTCGGCTGCATAAATTCCCTGTAGTGGGCTGTAAGCCCCAATCCCGAACCCGGCCACTACGGCGAACAACAACGCCACCGGCACGGTGCCGGCCAAACCTAGCAATAGCGTTCCAACCGTCACCGCTCCCAGGGCGATGAAGAGCGCGGTGCGAGCCTCGATGCGCTTCAGTAGAAAGCCGAGCGGTAGCCGACCACCGAGCTGCGAGAAGCCCCGAACACCAGCCATGGTGGCTGCGGTGGTCAGCGGCAAGCCGGCCGCCGACATGATCGGCACCTGATACGACAACAGGATCGAGATCGTCACCCCGATGAGGGCCACGGCCACGGTGAAAGCCCGAGCTTCCGCCGTGCTAACGGCCGACGCGGCCACTGCACGAAGGCCCGGTGGCGGTCCGAGGTCGGGCAAGGCTTCGGGCCGAGGCAGTGAGAGTGCTCCGACAATCAACATGATGATCGCGCTGAGAACGAGCAGTTGCGATGTGGTTCGCCAGCCGTGGCGCTCAACCAGCCATGCCGCCAGCGGAAGATAGATGGGTGAGGCCAGGGCACCCCAGATGGTGAGAGCGGCGATGGCTCGGCCTGATTCCTCAGGGTGCAGCCGAACCACCGCAGCCATCGTGACGTGATAGAAGCCAAGTGCTCCAAAGACCCCCATACCCACCGACGAAAACAAAACGAAGAGAGCGAGGTTGGTGGCCATCGTCGCAGCCAAAAGAGCCCCACCGCCCACGGTGGCGGCCAAACCGAACACCCACCGGGTACCGAGGCGATCGAGTAGCCGACCTCCGAAGAGCGAACCGACACCGATTCCCAGAATCCCCAGTGAGAAGGAGGAGGCCAGCACCGCTTCGTTCCATCCGGTGTCGGCAATGATCGGATCGAGCAGCACCCCGAAGGCGTAATACCAGGCGCCGTAGACACAAATGGTTATGAGCCCGAGCACGCCGATGGCACGGTGCGCCAGCGGTCCCGGCCCCTCGCTGGCCACCGATGCCCGAGTCACGGCAAGCTCACAGCTCTGAGCTCACCACTCAAGGCTCACAACCCGGCTCCGGTCAACAAGATGCCATCGCCAACCAGTTGCTCGATCTGCGATGGCTCATAGGCCAGCAGCTCAGTCAGAACTTCGGCATTGTGTTGCCCGAGAAGCGGAGCCAGGGGTTCGACGTCACGCTCCGGGATGGCCGATCCGTGGAGCGGAAATCCGGGGACCTGAATGGCGCCGAGGTACGGGTCGTCGACGTGGGTGACCGCACCCCGTTCGACGAACCACGGGTCTTCGTGAGCATCGGCCGGATCAATCACGGGAGCCGCAGGGACTCGATGTGATTCCAGGAGGTCGAGCACGGCCTTGGTGGTTGGGAAGGTCTGCATCCAGCCTTCGAGCAGATCGACCAGCTCATGCCGGTGATCGGCCCGACCCTTGGCGGTACTGAAACGCTCGTCGTCGGCCAGGTTGATGGCCGATGCCGCCTCGCAGAGTCGAGGCCACTGGGCTTCGAGCACCTGGAGCACCAACCAACCGTCGGGGCCCTGGTAGGTGCCGGCTGGCGGCACCGCGCCAAAGTGGCGGCCGGTTCGCTTCAGCCGGGCCTTTCCCTCTGTCATGCTCGGACCCTGGATGGCAAAGGGGTGCATCTGAAAAACCGACTCGACCATTGACACGTCGATGAACTGCCCCTCACCGGTGCTGGTCCGGGCGAAGAGGGCATGGCCGATGGCGCCAAATGCCATCATCCCGGCCGAACAGTCGGCGATCGGGGCACCCGATGCCAACGGGGCCCCATCAGGCTCACCAGTAATAGCGACCGAGCCGGCGACTGCCTGTCCGATCAGGTCATAGCCCGGAAGGTGAGCCTTCGATCCAGTTCGGCCATAGGCCGAAATCGACACATAGATGAGTTCCGGCTTGGCGGCCCGCAGAGTGTCGGGACCGAGACCCCGCTTCTCCAGAACACCGTGACCGAAGTTCTCGATGACGACATCGCACTGCATGGCGAGGTCGTGCACCAGTTGGTGAGCCTCGGGCTTGTTGAGATCGACGCACACACTGCGCTTCCCCCGATTCTGCTGCACGTAGTACGAGCTGTGACCTTCCTTCACGATCGGGAGCATTCGAGCCAAGTCGCCGACCGGACCCGGTTCGACTTTGATGACGTCGGCCCCCAAACCGGCCAGCAACAGCGTGCAGGACGGACCGGAGAGATACTGGGTGAGGTCAAGAATTCGTACACCATCGAGCATCAGCGCACCCTAGACCCACACCATCGAGCAACAGAACCCGCTCTACCATGCCGGTTGTGTGCGAACGCTGCCTTCCAACTCCCCCTCGTCGGGATGTCTTGCGGGCCGCTCTCGCCCTTCCCCTCCTCGCCCGTCTTCCGTTCGAGCAGCAAGCAGCAACACCTCGTCGGGCCGCCATGGCGGTCGCCCCTGGTCTTGAGATCCATCCTCGAGCCGACTGGGCCGGTACTGACAGGCCGCCGAAGGGGACCATCGTGGCCGAGGAGGTTCGCTTCCTGCTGGTGCACCACACCGCTGGTTCGAATACCTATGACGCCGGCTCGGTGCCCGGCCAGATCAGAGGCATGTACGACTTCCACACCGGCACTGACAAGGGTTGGCCCGACGTTGCCTACAACTTCCTGATCGACCGGTTCGGGGGTGTGTGGGAAGCGAGGGCTGGGTCGTTGGATGGGCCGGTCAGTGGCGATGCCACTGGAGGTAATCAGGGTTTCTCCCAGCTGGTGAGCCTGATGGGAGACTTCAGCGCTCAGGACCCGACGCCCGAAGCGCTCGCCAGTCTGCGATCCACCCTGGCGTGGTTGGCCGACCGCAGTGGCCTCGACACCTCACCGGGTACCGAGGTGACGTTCGAGTCCAAGGGCTCGAATCGGCACAGCGAAGGAGCCCAGGTCAAGACACCGACCATCAACGGTCACCGGTCGATGAGCCAAACGTCGTGCCCGGGCGAGGTCCTGTTTGGCTATGTGCAAGGTGGCCTCACCGCCGACGTCCATGCCCTCCGATCGGGCGAACCCACACCGGCCACGGTTGCGTCGACCACCACGACCGAGCCAACCACCACGACCGAACCGGCCACAACCGCACCAACGACCACGACCACGACCACGACCGAAGCGACCACAAGCGCACCAACCGTCGGACCGACAACCTCGGCCGAGTCAAGCAGCAGCTCTGGCCCGGTTTCTTCCGGTGCTGAGTCTCCCAGTACCGTTGAACAGGTGGCTTCTCCCCTTCCAACCGATCCTTCCACGGCCAACGGCGCTGAATCGTTGAGCCTCTGGGAGGGAGTCGGGCTCGTCGGTGCCGCCGGAGTGGCTGCTGTCGGCGGACTCCTCAGCCTCCGAACCCGGCGAAACTCATGACCCGACGCAACCTCCGTCTCCTCCATACCTCCGACGTCCACATCGATGGCTACGGCGTCGGAGTCAAGGACGCCGAACACGGCGATACCTGCGTGTGCCCCCTTTTGGGTCTCGAGCAGGTGGCCAACGATCACGATGTCGACGGAGTTCTGGTGGTCGGCGATCTGTTCGACCACGCCCGGGTCGACGAGGCGGCAGTCAGCGCAGTCTACGAGGTTCTCGATCGTCTCCCTGGCGAGGTCGTTGTGATGGTCGGCAATCACGATGTTCACGACGACCGCTCGATCTACCACCGATTCGGTCAAGCCGTAACCGACACCGATGTTCTCCTCATCGACGAGCACGAAGGGAGCGACCATCGGCTCCTGGGTGGGGCGCTCCATGTCTGGGGCAAAGCCATGGACGAGCACTCCTCCGATTACGTGCCGTTGGCCGGTGTCTCCGCCCGCCCCGACGACAACCCGTGGTTCATCGCCATGGGCCACGGCCACTTCATTGACGACGACGAAGCGTCACATCGCTCGTCGCTCATCACTCCGGCCCATATCGAGGCAACCGGCGCTGACTATGTGGCTCTCGGTCACTGGCATGTCACCACCGATGTCTCTCAGGGCCCAGTTTCGGCGTGGTACTGCGGTGCCCCGTCGGGTCGCCCCGGGGGCAGCGCACTCATCGTCGACTTCGATGTCGAGAAGGGTGTGAGCACCACCACCGTCGAGGTCCCACTGGATCCCCAGGGTTGCGCCGGAAGCTAGGCCTGCCCGGCCTGATAGTTGCGATCGGCCCGCTTGCCTTCGTAGACCCGCATATCGATGGCCCGCCATACGTCGGGCGTGACCTCGATGAGCAGCCGAGGTTCGGTTTGCATATTGGCCACGAATGCCTCGACGGCCTTGTTGTTGGTCGGGTCTCCACGCCCAACGTACTTTTCGGCCAACAACTGAGAGATGGGCCAGATATCCATCTCATCCCGTCCGATGACCCTGGCCGTGCCATCAATGCCCACGTGACCGGCAACCGGGGCCAACGCTTCCACACACAATGAGATTCGTGGGTCGGCCATTAGCTGGCGGCACCACACTCTGGAGTCGGTACCAGTGAGCCAGATGTGCTCGCCGTCCCAGTGGAACCACACTGGCACCGTGTACGGGCGACCATCGCGTCGTAGCGACGCCACCACCCCAACGTGAGGCTGAGCCAGAAACTCCTCGGTGGTTGCATCATCCATTCTCGGCAACGTGAGCTCCTTCTGATCTCGATGGCTACTGGCTGAGCTTCTCAGCAAAAACGGCAAGGAGAGGGTCGCTCCCCATCCCATTCAGTCGGGTGTCTTTGGTAGCCGCGGTGAACCCGCCGGCCAGATCAAAGTAGATCCCCACGAGATCCATCCGCTGTCGGTCATCCAACATCAACCAACCCTGAATTGCCTTGGTTGGAAAGCACCGATTGGAGAAGGTGCAGACAAACCGACCACCGGGTCGAAGGATCCGCTGAACCTCGGCAAAGACCTCCAGCGGCCGGACGAGGTAGTCGACCGAAACACAGCACACGACGTCGTCGAAGGTCTCGTCGGCGAAGCTCAACGCAGGATTCTGATTGAGATCGTGGACCACTCGATCGTCGGCCATCGCATTGGCCGCCAATTCCTCAGCATTCATACCCAGCACGGTGAGATGGCCGGGGGCTGTCTCGAAGTGGGAGATCCACGACGACATCAGATCGAGCACCTGACCATGTACTCCAAGCTCGGTGTAGAGGCGGCCAACCTCTTCGATGGCCTGATCGTCGATATGGGTGACCATGCGATCGGGGGCATAGAACACGGCGTCGTCTGATGGATCGGAACGATCGAAGAAGCCGGGAGGGAAGTTGTCGTAGCCGCTAGCCATCGGCTCTCTCCGAGGCATCGTCGATGTAGTGAAGCTCCCAGTCCAGCTGATCATCGGGCGGAAGCTGTGATGCAAAACGACTGAGGAGATCGAACAACCGCTGACCTTTCTCACTGCCAATAGCATCCCAGACCGACTGGTCGAGCTGGTCGGTCAGGGCCTCGATGTTCTGGCGACCGGACCGCCCCTCAGCGGTGACCACACCGGTGTCGTCCAACCAGCCACGAGACTCAAGCGTTGCCACCGCAGCCTCCTCGTCGTTCTCGGTCCATCCTGCTTCGTCTTGAATCCAAGCCTTAGGCGCGCCGCCGACTGCCACATGAGAAACCACAGACTCACAACCATTGAGGCCGGCCGCTGACACCGCAATGAGGTGATTGCCGCTGCGGTATTCCCGCAAAAGCGTGCATCCGTGCCAGAGGGCGAGATGGGGTTCGCTCGGCCATGGCAGCGCAGCCCACCCGGCGTGCAGTACCCGACCAATGGGTGCGCAGTGAGAGGCTGCCTCCCGGACCAGGGCAGCCGCTTCCTTCATCTCGGCTCCATCGACGGCTGACCCATAGACAGAACGCAGCGACCGATCCATTCCCCGATAGCGGGCGGCGATCACAGCCTCCGGCGTCGACAGGGCCCAGGCGTCGGGCAATGCCCGCTCGACCCGAGCCGGGCCATAGTAGAAGAAGGTCGACTGGACGATGGCGGGCCCCACTGCGCCGACCGGCGCCACTCTGGTGGCGAAGTAGTTCATCCAGAAACCCTTCAACCCGGCCTCGGTGCCCTCTTCCCGGACTTCCGGGGCGAAATAGCAAAGGGCATGGAACCGCTCAACGGCCTCCCACATCGCCCGACTGACCGACACAGGCTCGCTTGTTGTCACAGGCGGAACCTACCGGTCGGCGTTGCCTCGGGGAAACAGCAGACCAAATACCAATGCCTGGCCAGCGAAGAACAACAGGGCCATCAGCCAACCGTTCTGCATACCGCCGAGCGTGGCGACCTCGTCGGCCTCCCGGCCGATTACCGCCACGGCAAGGGCGATAGCCAGAGCCACCGAGAACTGGAACACCGTGGTGCGGCCTGCTCCCGCCATCCCGAACCTATTGGGCGGAACATCGCGCATCACTGCGCCAACTGACATGGCAAAACTGAACCCGGCGGCGACGCCGAGGAAAAGTCCGGGAAGCACCAGACCCAGGAAAAGGCGGGGCTCATCAGAGGTGAAGATCAGGTGGAGAGCCATCGATGTCACACCGGCCAACCCACCGACGGCCAGGATGGGACCGGGCCCAATCCGGTCGGCCAGGCGGCCTGAGATCGGCGACAGCAGGGTGGCCACAGCCGGACCGGGCATGATCGCCAACCCTGCCTTAGTGGCCGACCAGCCCCACGTTTCCTGAACGAAGCTGGGTAGCGGTACGAAATAGGAGAAGAAGCCACAAACGAAAAGGACCGTTCCGATGTTGCCAAGTCGGTAGCTCGGGAGTTTGAACAGTTTGAGATCGAACAGTGGCGATGGGTGCCGCTGCGATCGCAAGACGAATAGTCCAATCAGTGACAGCCCCACCGCGACTGTCAGCAGCGTCGAAGCGGACGTCCATCCCCACTGCTCGCTCTGGACAATGGCCAACACAATGGCGCCAACGCCAGCCGAGGCCATGGGGATGGACACCAGATCGACACGCTCGGGGACCTGCCCCCTGCTCTCGATGAGCCAGCGCTGCCCGAACACCACGGCGAACGCCGCCACCGGCACATTGACCAAAAAGACCGACCGCCAACCGAAGGCTGCGACCAACAGACCGCCGAGCGGCGGACCGACAGCTGCGGCCAATCCGCCCATTGCTCCCCAGATGCCGATGGCCATCTGCCGCCGCTCGATGGGGAAGGCCGGTAGCAGCAGCGCCAAGCCGGCAGGGAACTGCAGCGCGCCACCAATCGCCTGCACCAGGCGAGCCCAGATCAGCATGGAACTCGACTGGGCAAACCCGGAGGCAAGCGATCCGATGGAAAAGATCACCAGGCCGAGCAGGAAGACTTTCTTCCGACCAAACCGATCGGCGCCCCACCCGGCCAGCAGGAGGAGCGAGGCGACACCAATGTTGTAGGCCGAAATGATCCAGGACAGCGTTGACTCACTGGCATCGGGAAAGGCATCTCGAATCTCGGGCAGGGCAAAGGCAATGACGGTGATCTCGAGGCTGACCATGAACCCCACCACCGAGGTAACGGCCAGGGTGAGCCACGATGAACGCGGGATGTCCGGTGCTGACGCGGTGGGGTCGCTGAAAGCTGTGGGATCGCTCAAAGGAGCATCGTTGCCAGCCGGGGTGTCACTCGTCGACTGACAGGCCGAAGGTGATCCGCTCGTCATCGGTCAGGCAATCGAGCGCAGCCTGATCAATGAGCTCCTGGTTGGAGCCGGTAGCAATGAACTGGTCGACCGCCCCGGTTTGGGCCAACTGATTGTCCATACATGCCACTGTCGATGCGGAGAGATCCTCACCCGAGTCGCCCTTCACTGACGCTGCGTAAGCCTGGCCGTAGCTGATGCACACCAGGGCCGGCTCGTACAGAATCCGGTTGACCGGTTCGATGTTCTGGTCGTCGACTATCTGGTCGTACGAGGCACCCCAGAACTCGGCGCTGTCGAGACTCTCCTGGTAGTTGCGATCGATGCATGGCGTGTCGACCGCGGCGTTCTGCCCATTGGCGAAATAGGGAGCAACGGCCACCCCGTAAGCCCAAGCCGCCGGAGGAACACAGGCATCGAGAATGGCGACAGTGTCGGTGCGGAGATCGACCTCGGTGAGGGTGGGCGCCGTGTCGTTGGTATAGGCCCCGAACCCCAGAAAGGCCGCCCCGCTCTGGTTGTTGATCATTCCGTCGGCCAAACACTCAGCTGATGCTGGTGGGAAATCGAATGGTGTCTGGATTGCATCAAAGGCCCCCACCAATGTTGCCCGATCGAAACACCCAACGACGATGTCCATGGCCCGCAACTCTTCGACGTCGGGTAGAGACTCGATGGGGATAGCCGGATCGACCGCCAACGTCTCGGCCAACAGCGGTTCCTGAGCCCAACCCTGTTGCACACATGTCTCGGGGGGAAACTCGCTCAGAGCCAATGTTTGAGTTGTCGTGACCGCTTCTTCCTCACCACCACCGGTACAGGCGGCCAGAACTGTGGCCAGCATGACCAGCAGAAATGGGCCCTTTCGTAGCGATTTCGACACAGAACAGGACACGGAAGAGACAGTACCGCAGCCGCTCGTCAGACTCCGACTGCCTCTTGAATCCGAAGCATTACGGCGTGCCGATCCTCCAGTTCCAAGACAATCCGACGAGGCCGAGACACTCTTGTTTCGATAACGAGGACCTCGGCAGCCCCGTAGGTCATCCAGAACTGACGATCGCCCTTCTCAACCCGGGCATGGGGCCACACCGAATAGCTCCCAGCCAGGACCCTTCCCGGGATTGATGAGCCCCGCATCCGGACGGCCACCTGTGAAACCAGCGGATGTTTGGGCTGCAGGCTCACCGACTCGATGTCGGCGAGAGGCACCTCGACGTGGGAGCGCATGGCAAAAAACAGGTGCCATCCCGATAGGTCGATGGAAAGGGTGCCTCCGTCGAGGCTGACTTCGAGTGCCATCGGCGGCAGTTTATGTCAAGGAGGTACAGGCTCTTGTCGATGTCTCTGCCATGGCTACTCGCTCACGAACCGCGTGCATGTTGCTGATCACTGCTCTTTCCCTTGGTGGGTGTAGTCAGATCTCCGACCCCAGCGCGAGCGGCTTCTCCCCTACTGACACCGGGAGTGAGACCACACCAACGGGTGCGGGCATCAGTGACGAAGCCCCAACCGACGACCAGGGGCAAACTCAGGAGAATCCCCCACCGGTCCTGGCCGCCACTGACGACACCGCCAGCACAGCCAGCACCGCCAGCACCCACTCAAGCGGGAACTCGGCAGACGGACCAGCTGTCGAGTGGATCACCTTCGAACTGGAGGACGTCTTTGATGAGACCCACCAGGTAAAGGCGGCCATCCCCGCCGGATGGGTGCCCCATGAGGTTTTTGACGATCGGTGGCAACCGGCCGAAGGCGCCGGCTATGGCTTCTTCACCGACATCGGCTTCGACCAGGGCTGCGACGGATTTTGTGAGGCCAAGGACTGGGAGGCCGCCCTCAACAGCCCCGATGGGCAGTTGAGCAGGACCCGAGACGAGTTTGCCGTGCTTCGAGACGAGCCGATCGACAACGGCTGGCTCCTCATCACCGAGGGCGTCGTCGTAAGCCAGCGGATCGACGTGTACCGGTGGAACAACGACGCCGACTTCTTTTTTCAGTGCCGAGTGGAGCTTGCCGAAGAAGACGTTCGCTTTGCCGATGAAATGGTTGAGGTTTGCCTTCTGGCCGATCCCCTCTGGCTGGACTGATTCGACTGGGCCTAGTCTCGGGCCATGAAGCTCAGCACCACGATCTCGTTCAACGGCGACCCGAAGAAGCTCGCCAAAAAAGCACAGGACCTCGAAGCCGCCGGCATCGACATGGTCTGGGGCGGTGAGATCTACGGCTACGACCTCGTGTCGACCCTGGCCTACCTGGCGGGGCAAACCACAACACTCGAGCTGATGACCGGCATCCTGCCCGTCTACTCACGTACCCCGGCCCTGATCGCCCAGACCGCGGCCACTATCGACGCACTTTCTGATGGTCGGTTCATCCTCGGGCTCGGCACCTCGGGAGCCCAGGTCATCGAGGGCTGGCACGGTGTGCCGTTCGAGAAGCCTCTGGGCCGTACCCGTGACACCATCGACATCTGCCGCAAGGTGTGGAGCGGCGACAAGGTAACCCACGAGGGTCGGGCCTTCAGCCTGCCCCTCCCCGAAGGCCAGGGCACCGGTCTCGGCAAGCCGCTCAAGTTCATGGACAAGCGACCCGAGCGGGACATCCCGATCGTCATTGCCTCCATCGGACCCAAGAACGTCGAGATGACCGCTGAGCTGGCCAACGGCTGGCAACCGATTCACTTCGTTCCCGATCGTTTCGAGCAGGTGTGGGGCGACGCACTAGCCGCCGGCAAGGCCAAGCGTTCGGCCGATCTTCCTCCTCTCGAGATCATCGCCGGTGGCGTCGTCGCCCTTGGCGACGGTCCCGACGTGCAAGAAGCACGAGAAGCAGCCCGGGGCCAGATCGGCTTCTACGTCGGCGGCATGGGGGCCAAGAACAAGAACTACTACAACGACCTCTTCAAGCGGTACGGCTGGGTCGAAGAAGCCGAGAAGGTCCAGGACCTGTTCCTCTCCGGCAAGCGGGCCGAGGCCATGGCAGCCATCCCGGAGGAATACCTCGATCTCTCCATGCTCACCGGCGACGAAGCAACTGTCCGGGAACGGTTGGCTGTCTACAAAGAGGTCGGCATCACCCACCTCAACATCAGCCCCGCCGGCGACAATCCCCTCGACACGATCGAGAAAATCAAGGCCTGGGTCGAGTAGCAACTGGGCCTTCTCCTCGACGTCCTCGGACCGGTCGTCCTGATCGTTGCTGCCGGCGCGCTGGCTTTGCCGCGCCTCGGCCTCGAAGCTCGATCGCTCTCATCGGTAGCCTTTTGGGTCCTGGGCCCGGCCTTTGTCTTCAACCTGTTTGCCGACAGCACACTTTCGGGTGGGGTCGTGGCCCGGCTGGTTATTTCGGGGCTCGCTGGCATGTTGGCGGCTGGCCTGGTGGCCATGGCGGCCAACAGGGCAGCCAGATCCGAACCATCGGTTGCTTCGGCTTCGGTGATGACCGCGGCCTATGGCAACGTGGGCAACGCCGGTTTGGCCATCACGTCGTTCGCCCTCGGCGAGACAGCGCTGGCGGCTGCCGGGGTGCTGATGCTCACGGTGAACCTCACCGGCATTTCTCTCGGTGTGGCGCTGGCGGCCCGCCAATCGAAGAGCCTGCTGGCCGCGGTGGGCGACGGCCTTCGCACCCCTATGACCATTGCGGCTGCGGTCGCCATTGGCTGCAACTTCCTCGACGTCTCGCCACCGTTGGCCATGCAACGGGCGATCGATCTGCTGGCTGGGGCCATGATTCCGACCATGCTGCTCGGTCTCGGAATCCAACTGGCGAAGACCCCTCTTGGGGCAGTCGGTCGGGACTTCGCCATCAGTGCGGTCGCCAAGCTGTTGATTGCGCCGATAGCTGCGGCCGGAACAGCGATGGCCCTGGGCCTGGCCGGGGACGAACTGGGAGCCGTCGTGCTTCAGTCTGCGATGCCGCCCGCGGTCTTCTGCCTGGCCGTCGCCCTCGAACACGACCTCGAGCCGGAACGGGTTACGACCGCGGTGGTCGGTATGACCTTGCTGGCGCTTCTCACGCTTCCGGTGGCGCTCGTTCTCGTGACCTGAGCACTTGCTAGCGTCGTTCAGATGACTGCACCCCGCGCCGCGGCGCTCAGTGTCGGCCTGGTTGGGGCCGGCATCGGTGGCCTGACCGCAGCCATTTCCCTGCGGTCGGTCGGCGTTGATGTGACCGTCTATGAAAAGGCCGATGAGCTGAGTGAGGTGGGCGCCGGTATCCAGATGAGCCCCAACGCAACCCGGGTTCTCCACGGCCTCGGCCTTCTCGATGCCGTCGATGCGTACGCGGTCCGGCCTGCCACTGGTGATCTTCGACGATGGGAAGACTGGTCGCTACTCACCAGCCAACCCCTCGGCGAAGCGGTAGAGAACCAGTTCGGTATGCCCTACCTTCACCTTCATCGAGCCGATCTCCTGCGGGTTCTGGCCTCCGCCGTTCCCGACTCGAGCATTCGAACGGGACACAACTGCATCGGCCTGGAGAGCATGGGTGACGACGTGCGGCTGGTATTCGACGATCGCTCGGGCCGCCGTCATGAGGCATCGCACGATGTCGTCATCGGCGCCGACGGCATTCACTCCCACATCAGAAGCGAATTGTTCGGTCCCGAATCGCCAACATTCTCCGGCAGCGCGGCGTGGCGAGGGGTCGTGCCGGCCTCTGACGTGGCCCACCTCGACATACCGGTCAGCTCAACTGCGGTCCTTGGCCCTGATGCTCATCTGGTCCACTACTACCTGCGTCGGGCTGAACTGGTGAACTGGGTCGGTATCACCCCAAGCGATACCTGGACCGACGAGTCGTGGACTGCTCGAGGCCGACTCGACGATGCGCTGGCCGACTTCGCAGACTGGGCACCGACCATCCGATCGCTGGTGGCGGCAGTCGGTGACACCCCGATCTTTCGATGGGCGCTCTATGACCGGGACCCGCTCCCGGGCTGGGTGGACGGCCGGGTTGCTCTCCTCGGCGATGCCTGTCATCCCATGCTTCCCTATATGGCCCAAGGGGCGGCCCAGTCGATCGAAGATGCGGCCGTGCTGGCTCGATGCCTCAGCGAGATCGACGACCCCGCCCACGCCCTCGCTCGGTATGAGGTCCTCCGAAGAGACAGGACAGCCCAGGTGCAAACCAAGGCCAGAGAGAACGGTGTGATGTTCCACCTGCCCGACGGACCAGAACAGCAGGCAAGGGATGCCGCTCTGGCCGCCCCCAGCGCAACGGGAGCCACCCACCGCAACGCCTGGCTGTTCGACTACGACATCGAGGCTCTCATCCTCGACTAGTGACTTCGCATGGCGGCCCACAGGGTGGCCTCGTCAAGACCCTCGTCGTGGGAAGGTCGGCGGGGACGCTGGGCCGACAGCCAGAGATCGGGGAGCAGGACCCTTCGGACAAACCGGGCACCATTCCGCACGGCGGCGAACGGATGACGAAGCACCCGGAACGGATTCCCCATACCCCTGAAGGGATGAAGGACCTGGGGCACCATGCCACTGGGAATAGGCTCGCTCACGCCATACACGGTTGGGCGGCGCCCTCTAGGCATGAAGTACGTCCCGAATAGCAGATCCCACAGCGGCAGGAACACTGAATAGTTGGAGTTAACGGCTCCCGTTTCGTTGGCATGATGCCAATGGTG
>CALHBU010000034.1 GCA_937930655.1 uncultured Acidimicrobiales bacterium
GGTCTTCTCTTGGTCGGCGTAGATCTCTCGGTGATAGGGGCTCTCAGGGTCGAACCAGAACTCGATCATGCCCCGTGGTGCATGATGTGACCCTTCGATTGTGTCGGTCTCTTCCACCTCACGGATGTCACGGACATCGACAAACACAAGTTGCCCGGCATCTTTCTGGGCTACCGCCTCTTCGCACGTCAGGGTGTCGATTTCGGTCAAGGCCTGCTCGGCCAGCTTCATGATGCTTGTCACTTCGTTCCTCCAAGAGCGGGGCATGGTGACCGTGGCCTCGATCAGGGGGCCGCGTCAACTTCGATCAGGCCGATCGAGGGACGCACCCCGAGGCGAATCTGAGGGGCATGGGACCGCTCCCTGCCTACTCCGGTCGAGACGTAAATGGGTGTGCCATACAGGGTGTGAAGACCACCGGCCGCGATCTCTTGGGGAACCGAGGTGAGGGTGAGCGGCGGCCCAACGAAGGGAAACGAGATCTGCCCGCCATGGGTGTGACCGGCCACAAGCAGATCCATTGGCTCATCGCGGATCCATCGAATCTCATCCGGTTGGTGGGCCAGGAGGATGGTCATGTCGGCGTCGACGGAGCGGGAGCTATCGACGGCCCGTTGAGCGGCAACATCATCGCCAAAGAGAGTGATGCCAACGATCTGCACCTGGTTTCCGTAGATCTCGACCACGGTCGATTCGTTGTCCAGTAGCACCGCATCGGTGCCCTCAGTGATTCGACGGAGTCCGTCGACCCGGTCGGTGTTGCCGTTGACCAGGACGACCAGCGGCACGTTGGCGGTGAGGTGTCGGATCATCTCCTGAAACTCTGGAAGCCGTTTCTCCCAATCGCTGCTCGGGATCTGATAAAGGTCGCCGGGCACAAGCACCACATCGGGCTCGAGCGAAATCAGTTCTGCGATCGCGTCGTTCTCGTAGTTACCGATGGAGGGCGTTTGCAGGTCTGACAGCACGCCGATCTTGAAGGGCGTGCCGACTCCCGGAGTCGTCAGCTCCACTCGATCCACTCGAAGCCAGAACGGCTCGATGTGCGTCATGTACAAGCCGAGCGGCGCCAACAACAGGGTGGCCAAGCCACTTGCCATGATCACCTTGGAGCGTCCCCGGTCAAAGGCCAGGGTCAGGGCGGCGGCGACCGGTAGTCCGAGCGTGCCCCACAGGTACGTGACGTGCATGACGGCAAAGGCGTCGAGCCCGGTGATGCCGAGGGCCAGGAAGCTTGCGAAAACGTTGCCGATACACGCCACCATCAAAGCTGAAGCGATGACCACGACCGGGCTGGTTCGGCCCCGGCGGAGCAGACCGATGGCGACCCAACCGGTGAGCAGGCCGATGAGCATCGCGGCAACGATGGTGTAGATGTTCAGAAGCACCGCCTGACAGTAACGATCGATGGCGGCTAGTACATGAGCCAGAAGCCATCGCCGGCAACAAGACCAGTTCGGAGAACACATGCATTTCGCCCGACCCAGCGCAGCTCGCATTCAGCCTCGTGAGGACCTGGCAGAGAAGATTCGCGAGCGGCAAAAGGACTCGCCGGTAAACGCCGTGAACGTGTCGGCCACCCTGGCCAAGAACAAGCCGATCAACCGGGCTTTCGGTCCGTTCGCTCAAGCTGTGCTGTTCGAGGGCGGCTTGTCCCGCCGCAACGTCGAGCTGGCGGTCTTGCGAATGGGTTGGAACTGTCAGGCCATCTACGAGTTTGGGCAACACACGCTATTCGGCCGAGACGCCGGCCTAACCGACATCGAGATTTTCGCCGTCACCCGCCCGCTCAACCAGCATGCATGGACCGACGAGGAGCGACTTGTATTGCAGGTCGTCGACGAGCTGTACGCCGATGACTGCGTCGGCGATGAGACATGGAACGCTTCAGCGGCCATCTTCAGCGAGGCCGAGATGCTGCACCTGGTCATGGCCGCCGGCTGCTACCGAGTGGTGAGCGGCGTTCTGAACTCGTGCGGTGTCGAGCTGGACGACGGAGTGCCTGGTTGGCCCAGCCCTCCAGGCAACAACTAACAAAACAGCCAGAGGAACGGAGCCGATATGGGCATGCTTGAAGGCAAGGTCGGGATCATCACGGGAGCGGGCCGAGGTCTCGGCCGTAGTCATGCGCTGTTGATGGCCAGCGAAGGGGCGTCGGTCGTTGTCAACGACCTTGGCGGCGAATGGGACGGAACCGGTTCTGACGATCGGGCGGCCAGCGAGACAGCTGCTGACATCGTCGGTATGGGTGCCAATGCGGTGGCCAACTTCGATGATGTCGCCGACTGGGAAGGAGCCCAGAACATGGTCAACCAGGCGGTCGAAACCTATGGACGGCTCGACTTTCTGGTGTGCAATGCCGGCTTCGTCCGGGACCGCATCGTCTTCAACATGACCGAGGCAGAGTGGGACAGCGTTATCCGCGTCCATCTGAAAGGTCACTTCGTTCCGACCCGCTGGGCCGCTACCTACTGGCGGGAGCAGTCGAAGCTGACCGGCGAGCCGGTGAACGCAAGCATCGTCTATACCGCCTCCGAGGCTGGGCTCTTCGGCAACCCTGGCCAGCCCAACTACGCAGCCGCCAAGGCCGGAATCGCGGGAATGGGAATCACCGTGGCCCGCGAACTCAAGCGGTACGGCGTGCGGGTTAACACCATTAACCCCCGTGCTCGAACCCGTATGACCGTGAACACCTTCGGAGCCGATCAGCTGACCGCCGATGAGGGCCAGTTCGATATGAACGACCCCGACAACGTCTCGCCCTGGATCGCCTACTTGTGCACCGACGACGCCGCCGACATCACCGGCGAGACCTTTGTGTGCGGCGGCGACCAGGTGCAGCTGATGCAGGGTTGGAAGCGGGAGAACCGCATCCGCAAAGGCAAGGACCGTTGGACGGTCGCAGAACTGGCTGAGGCCAAGGCCGAGTTGTTCTCAACTCGGTCTGAGGACAAGTAGCCGGCCAAGTCGGTTGGGTAATCCAGGTCTACTTGCTGCTTCCTTCGCGTGGAGAGTTGGAGGCTTCCGTCAGGGCTGGATGACGCGGACCGGCGCGCCGTCTAGAAAGCCAACGATGTCTTCGACCACGTCAGTGAAGAAGATCTCGTAGACGTTCTTCGACACGTACCCAATGTGGGGAGTAGCCAGCACGTTCTCCAGCTGCCTGAACGGATGATCTTGAGCGAGCGGTTCAACGCCATAGGCGTCGAGCCCAGCCCCCGCAATCCAGCCGTCATGGCACGCTGTCGCTAGCGCCGTTGCTCACGTTGCCAACTTCGGTCGGAAGGTGACGAGCGCAACCCAGTATCAAGCCCCAGGTCAGCTCTGCCGTACTCTGCACCCGTCCACCCGTTCCGCAGTACATGATGTCGAGATCTGCGCACGCCTGGGCGTCGATGGCGGCATTGCGGGCGCCGGTGGTAATCAGCAGTTCCAATGACCCGAGCCGCCTCGAGGACCGACCAGTCTGCCGAGGTGAGAGCAACGCTCTGGTAGTCATTGAGTATCGCAACTCGCTTCATTTCGGTGGCTCCAGCCGCCAGCCGACATCCTGTTTGTGGATATGCCCGCAACTTGGGCCACCAAGATGAGTGGCCAGAACGAGCGTGTGGTCGTCGCAGTAGCGCTCGATGAACGACCGGCGGGTTGTGGCCGCCTGGGCGGGGTCGACATCCGGCGCGCTGGCCCACTCGGGATGGTCGAATTGCACCGCTGAATGGATGAGGTCGCCGGTGATCACCGCGTCATCACCATCGGATGAGATCCGCACACTGTGGTGCCCCGGGGTGTGTCCCGGTGTCGGTTCGAGCCAAAGAAGGTCGTTCAGCTGCAGATCGGAGGCGATCAGCTCGGCCTTCCCCGCCTCGATCACCGGCTGCACACTGTCGCCAAACACATCGCCGTAGATCTGGGGCTCAACCTTCCAGTGCTTCCATTCCGTCTCGCCGAAGAGATAGCGGGCGTTGGGAAACGTCGGTCGCCACTCGTCCCCTTCGAGAATGGTGTTCCATCCGACGTGGTCGACATGCAGGTGGGTGCACACGACGGCGGTCACTTCCT
Organism: uncultured Acidimicrobiales bacterium; assembly: GCA_937930655.1. Lineage (GTDB taxonomy): Bacteria > Actinomycetota > Acidimicrobiia > Acidimicrobiales > SZUA-35 > JAHECQ01. The sequence goes on from CALHBU010000034.1 coordinate 4,060, forward strand.
CCGGCGGAAAGCCACTGCTAGCTAGCCGCTCGAGGAAGTCGCTTTGTTGGAGGTGAAAGTTGGGCGAGCCGGGCCTGACCTTGTCGTTTCCACCGCAGGTATCGACCAGGATCTTCTCGTCTCCGATCTCGAGCCCGAAGGTATGGATCGACACGCGGAGATTGCCGGTGTCGGCATCGACGAACGGACCGACCGCCCATTCGCGCTCTCGCACGTTCTCGGGTGTTGCATTCGGCACCAACCGAGCCGGATCCCAGAGTCCTTCGGACTCAACGATCTTCGTGACATGCACTTCGCCAACCTGCCAGGTGTTCAACACGACCTCCTCAGACGTGGTCAACGATGACCTCAACGGTCGGGGAACGCCAGTTGCCTGCGCCAGGCTCACCCAAGACACCGCTCGCTGTGTTGTCGACGAGTGTCTTAGTGTGAGGCACATGGTCGAGAAGGAACTTTTTGCTCGTCAACACGAGTCGGGTGGGTGGGAAGACGAGTTCGGCATGATCGGACCGTTCCGCCAGGGAGTAGGTCCTCGCACCAATCCGAAGGCTGGTCATCCGACCGGTCCAGAGGTGGGCCAGCGCCTACCCGACATCGTCGCTCCGTCGCATGACGGCACGGTGGTCGATGTGCACCAAGCACGGGCCGGAGCTCCGGCAGTCGTGGTGTTCTATCGCTCGGCGGTTTGGTGACCGCCTTGCCGCACGCAGCTGGTCGAGCTGCAATCACATGCTGAAGAGTTCGCCCGTGACGGCGTTTCCGTTTTCGCCCTGAGTGGTACGGCATCCCCTTTCCTGGCACCTACGTGATCGATGCCGACGGGGTCATCACCCACAAGTTCTTCGAATCCAACCTGGCGATTCGCGCCAACGCCGATCAGCTTCGCAGGGCAGCCATCGGAGAGTCCATCAAGCTGGAGCCGCTTGCAGTCGACCCGACTGGGCCGCCGTCAGAGGTCACCGCGGAGGTCAGTCTCGACGGCGACTCTCTGGCCGTCGGCATCGTCCGGGATCTACTCGTGACCCTTCGGGTACCCGATGGCCAGCATCTGTACGGCGAACCGGTGCCAGCCGGGATGGTCGCAACGACGGTCGAGTTCGATGAGTCGGTTGGTCTTATCACTTTCGATCCACAATTCCCGCCGACTCGTCGTCATGTCCTGGCCGGCACTGGGGAGGAGCTGCAGGTGTACGAGGGTGACGTCGTGGTGCGGATCCCCGTCACCCACAACCAGCGCTCGGTAGAGAAGCTGGATGATGGTTCATATGTTCTGCGGGTTGCTGGCACCGTGCGGTGGCAATCGTGCGACGACGACGTGTGTCACCTTCCTGCGACTCATCGCTTTGACCTTGTTGTCCCTGCCCTCAGGAGCAATGTCCCAGAGTTTGACCGCAAGGAAGGGTCAACCCGTATGGACACCAGGGCCCACCTCGCTCGGATGACCGAGCGTCGTACCTAAAGGAAGCTCGCATGGATACCAAGAACCCGAACTTCGCCATGGGGATGGCGTTCCTGAGCATCGGAGTCGCCCTGCTCATTGTGCTCGATGGCTGGTTTATCGGTTTGCCGTTTCTCTTCATGGGCGCTCACCGGATGTACGTCGCCTACGTCGAGTCGAACCAGCGCGACGCCAGCGACTGAGCGCTACCGCTGCTTCTCGAAGACGAAATCCTCAAAGCCGTTTTCGGCCACTTCAGTCAGCCGATTGAAGTACTGCGAACCCATGAGGTGGCCAAGGAATTGGCGGGGCTTGCCCGGGATGTTGGCACCGGTGTACCAGGAATCGGTCTTGGGATAGAGGGTGCGGTTGGCGATGCCGTTGATCTCGGCGTCCCAGCTGGCCTCGGCCTCCTCGGTTGCCTCCATGGCGCCCAGACCGGCTTCGTCGAGGTGACGGATACACGAGTCGATCCACGCCGTCTGTAGCTCGGCACCGAGCGGCATGGTGAAGAACACGCCGGGTGCGCCCGGACCGTGGATCATGAACAGGTTCGGGTAACCGGCGATGGTCATGCCAAGGTGAGTGTCGAAACGTTCGTGCCACTTCTCCTTGAGCGGGACGCCACCCCGACCCTTGGGGTTGAGCCTGAGCATCGAACCACTGACGGCGTCGAACCCGGTGGCCAGCACCAGCATGTCGATCGGGTGCTCGCCCTCGGCAGTCCGCACACCGGTCTCGGTAAAGGTTTCGATCGGATCACTCCGTAGGTCGACCAGCGACACGTTGTCCCGGTTGTACGTCTCGAAGTAGCCGTTGTCGAGGATGAGCCGCTTGGTCCCGAACGGGTAGCTGGGCATCAGCTTCTCGGCCGTTTTGGGATCTTCGACGGTGCTGCGGATCTTCTCCCGCACGAACTCGGCTATCTCTTCGTTCAACTCCTCGTCGACATAGACCCCGGTGAAACTGTTGATGGCCAGATGCATGCCACCCTCCTCCCACAGGTCCTCGTAACGCTCCTGGCGCTGTTCGAAGGTGTGGTCGGCGGCATTGAGTTTGCTGGTGGGGAACGGCCATCCGCCCCGGTATCGCATCGATCCCCGGAAGTTCTCCCAGTCCTCCCGGTACTTCTCGAGGTCTTCCGGAGGCAACGGCTTGTTGCGGGCCGGAAGCGCGTACTGGGCGGTGCGCTGGAACACGGTGACGTGGTCGGCGGTCTTGGCGATCTGGGGGATGACCTGCACGCCCGACGAGCCGGTACCGATCACGCCGATCCGCTTGCCTTCGAACGAGACCGGATCGTGGGGCCACCGGCCGGTGTGGTGGATGTCGCCCGCGAAGTCATCGATGCCGGGGTAGTCGGGCTTGTTGGCAACGAAGAGGGCGCCGATGGCACAAATCAGGAAGCGGGCGGTGGCCTGCTCGCCCTCGGCGGTCTCAACGGTCCAGTGCTGGGTTTCCTCGTCGTACCGGGCATCGGTGACGAAGGTGTCGAACTGAATGTCCTTCCGAAGGTCGAACTTGTCGGCGACGTGTTCCAGATAGGCAAGCACGTCGGCCTGGGTGCTCTGGGTCTCGGGCCATTCCCACTCGTCGACCAACTCCTGACTGAAGGTGTAGGCGTAGAAGGGACTGCTGGGAGCATCGACCCGGGCGCCCGGATAACGGTTGTACCACCAGGTGCCGCCGACATCGCTTGCGCCATCAAAGGCCTTGACCGACAGGCCCATCTCGTCCCGCAGATGGTGCAGCGCGTACATCCCGCCGAATCCGGCCCCGATGACGATGGCGTCATAGGTCGAAGTGGACGACTGTGCTGTTTCCGACGGTTTTACTGTTTCCAACGGTTCTGCAGTTTCGGAGATGGTCATACCCCTTCGAGGCTAGCAAAGCGGGCAGATCGCAGACCTACGCCACTGTCGGACCAACGCACCCCCACCGCTCAGTCGTCCAGTGGCGGACGGCGACACCACGACCGATCGGTCTCGTTCCTTCAAACGCTGGCCGATGACCCTCGGCCAGAAGTCGTCGGGCGTTACCCCACCCCCAACACCGAGCGTCGCCTCTCCCCAACGGATGTCCCGCCACGCTGGGACATCCTGTTTCCGTCTCCTTCTCAGATGACCTCCACGTAGACAAGTCCAGCATGTGCGGCAAGCGCCTCGATAGCGGCTCGACGATGCACGTTTTGAGGAATCGGTGGGTGTTCGCATCCCGGCTGGAATTGCCGTGAAGCGACTCAACAAGCACAACGGTTGGCACGATTGGCGGCCACGGTCCATCGGATGTCAGTGCCCGGATAATGGCTAGCGATGTCTTCGTCCGAGCAGCCAAGCTCGAGAGTCCCCCGCTGTCGAGAACGAGCACGCTCAGCTGACTTATTGGAGTGATCGTTCGCGAATTCGCCGAGCGATTGCATCGGCACTCGACTGCACCCGTTGGCTCGGTTCGCCAACTTCAGCAGCCAGTTCCTCGAGGTACCGGGTTCGGTTTCTTTGGACAAAACTAGGGACAGCTTCTTGCCCCTCGCTTCGACGAACACTCGGCGAGCGGAGTCAGCACGCTTCCGCTCTTGGTATCAAAATGATACCATTCCAGAATGGCCATGACCCTCCGTCTGACCGACGAAGAACAAGCAGCGCTTCGGCGACGAGCAGAGCGCGAAGGGATCTCGCTCCAGGAGGCCGCCCGCAAGGCCGTGCGAGAGTTCGTGGACCGCAGCGACCACCGTGAGCGAGTAGCCGAGGCTGCCGCCAAGATCCTCGTGGCACACGAGGACGCCCTTCGCCGACTCGGCGAATGAGTAGCGGCGGCATCGAGTACCTCGACCTCGATGACCTACTATCTCTCGCCGCGGCCCTCCTCGGCGAGCCTCCGCCAGTCCGCGACATCGGACTGCTCGGTTCGGCGGCAGCACGGCCGCAGACGACCGCGTTCGGAGCCGACGCCTACCCCGACGTGTGGACCAAAGCTGCGTCGCTCCTGGATTCTGTCGTCAACAACCACGCTCTCGTTGACGGCAACAAGCGACTCGGCTGGCTAGCAACGGCCACCTTTCTCGAGATCAACGGCAGCAGTGTCGCAGCGGCTCAGAACGACGCCGTCTACGAACTTGTCATGACCGTCGCTGCAAACCAGCGAGACATCGCCGAGATCGCATCGACACTCAAGCGCCTCGTCGGATCGAATCCGCCAGCACAATGACCTCCGACTGATGCCCTCACATGGGATGCGAAGTGGGACAAACTAGGGACACTCGAAGTAGTCAAGCCCGATTTCAGACTCGAACAATGGCAACGTTTGGACTATTGGCGGCGAGCGCTGACAGGTCCTCTGAATCGTGGGTCACGATCATTCCTCCGCCCAATCGCACCGCCGTCGCCACAACAAGAGCATCGATCGCCATCTCACTCCCCGCATCGACGCGGGCCAACAAGTGGCCGGCAATCCGTGCGATACGGGCCCCGGTTGTAACCACCTGGACGAAACCACGAGCCAAGACCGCGTCAATCGGTTCGTCGAAGCCACTCACGCAGTAGAGCTCGACCAACACCGCCGACGGAACTCGCACCGGCGCATTGCGGGCGTGAGCCGACCGCATCGCCGCTCGGACGTGCTGGTGGCGAAGCTCATCATCGTGCGGCCGAGCAAGTGCAGACAGAGCCTCGCTGTCGAGAACTAGGACGGCCACTGGTTGGCGTATTCATGAATCGTTTCGGAAGGAACTGCTCCGAACTCAGCGTCGAGATCATTGAGGTAGTCATCGAGCAGATCACGCTCGAGCTCGTGCTCAACGGCACGTGCGACGAAGCCGCTCAGGCCACGATCACCGACGCGACCCTCCACCCGCTCTGCCAGATTCTCCTCGACACTCACCGACCACTTCCGAACAGCCATGGACTAATCCTACCATGGTAGGAATCCTAGGCCTGCGCCGCTGGGGTACCGACCGGAGTGGAACCTCGAAGCGACCGCAAAGTCCCGGAGTCGGATGCTGCGACGCTTTCAGCGATCAGGCGTCGACGTCGTCGAAGTAGCGGATCACCGGTCCCGATGAACCGTGACATGAAAGCTCATGGTGCCCTCCTTGGGATCACCGCGACCCTAGGACACGAGGGCCACCTCAAGAACATCGTCCACCGTGGCGGCGAAGTGCAGATCGACGGATTCAAGGACCTTCTCGGGGATGTCCTCTGCATCCTGACGATTGCCTTCTGGCAGGATCACATGGGCAACACCGGCCCGATGGGCGGCCAACACCTTCTCCTTGACCCCGCCGATTGGCAGGACCAGACCATGCAACGTGACCTCACCGGTCATGGCAACATCGGAACGCATTGGCTCGCCGCGCAGAAGGCTGACAAAGGCCGTCGCCATGGTCACACCGGCCGACGGTCCGTCCTTCGGTACTGCGCCGGCCGGGAAGTGAACATGGAAGCGTTGCTCGAGCGATGCATCGAGACCCAACGCTGCCGCATTGGCCCGCAGGTAGGACAGGACAATCTGGCCCGATTCCTTCATCACATCGCCTAGCTGGCCTGTGAGCGTGAGACCGGCCTCTCCGTCACTGGAAGTCACTTCGACGAACAGCACATCTCCCCCGGCTCCGGTGACCGCCAGGCCGGTTGCGATTCCCGGCACGACGACTCGCTCCGCCGGGAGGTCCGGTTGAGCACTCCGACCGAGCGCAGGGCGAAGGTCGTCCTCAGAGATGATGATGGTGTCCCGCTCAGGTTCGCGAACCAGTTCGCTGACGCCGCGGCGGACCAGTCGATCCAGACGCTGTTCGAGTCGACGGACACCGGCCTCTCGGGTGTAGTCGGCGACAACGGTACGAATGAGGGCATCGGAGAGCACGACCTCGTCGGAGGTCACCCCGTTCCGTTCGTACAGGCGGGGCAGCAGATGATCCCGAGCAATGGTGACCTTCTCATCCTCGGTGTAACCCTCGAGCGAGATGATCTCCATCCGATCAAGGAGCGGCGCCGGGATGGTGTCGAGCGTGTTGGCTGTCGCGATAAACACCACCTCGCTCAGGTCGAGTTCGGTCTCGAGGTAGTGATCGCGAAAGGTGGAGTTCTGCGCGGGGTCGAGAACCTCGAGCAGGGCCGACGACGGATCACCTCGCCAGCCATTCCCGAGCTTGTCGATCTCGTCGAGCAGGATGACCGGATTCATCGTTCCAGCGTCGGTCAGTGCCTGAACCAACCGGCCGGCCCTGGCGCCGACGTAGGTGCGACGGTGGCCCCGGATCTCGGCCTCGTCACTTACGCCGCCCAACGACATTCGAACGAACTCCCGGCCCATT
>CALHBU010000035.1 GCA_937930655.1 uncultured Acidimicrobiales bacterium
AGCACTTCTTCGACCCACTTCGTTGAATGGGTTCCCGCCTGGAAGTCAGCGTGCCTCAAGATGGCCAAATCGGCGGGAATGGTGGTGGCCACACCTTCGATCTCGAACTCTTCGAGCGCCCGAATGGTGCGGGCGATGGCCGTGGGGCGATCGGCGCCCCAGCAGATGAGTTTTCCGACCAGATTGTCGTAGTACTGGCTGATCTCGTCGCCGGTTTCGTAGCCGCCGTCCCAACGGACGCCGAAACCCGAGGGAACCCGGAGCCGTTCGATGGGGCCAGGGGAGGGCAGGAACGCACCTTCGGCCGGATCTTCGGCGTTGATGCGGACCTCGATGGCGTGGCCGGTGAGCGTGATGTCGTCCTGGGTGAAAGGCAACTCGCCACCACCAGCCACATGAAGCTGCAGGGCAACCAAGTCAAGGCCGGTGACGAGCTCGGTAACGGGGTGCTCGACCTGGAGGCGGGTGTTCATCTCCAGGTAGTGGAACTCGCCGTCCTCATAGAGGAATTCGACGGTTCCGGCGTTGGTGTAGTCGCAGCCCATCGCGACCTTCACCGCCGCTTCACCCATGGCGGTAGCGACGTCGGCTGGCAGGTCGTGGGCCGGGGCTTCCTCGATCAGTTTCTGGTGACGACGCTGGGCCGAGCAGTCTCGTTGTCCGAGATAGACCCCGTTGCCGTGGCTGTCACAGATGACCTGGATCTCGATATGACGTGGCTTGGTGAGGTAACGCTCGAGGTAACACTCGTCCCTGGCGAAATAGGCCAATGCCTCTCGCTGGGCCGATTCGAGCTGTGATGCAGCCTCATCAGCTGAGGTCACTACCTTCATGCCGCGCCCGCCGCCGCCAAAAGCGGCCTTGATGGCGACCGGCCAGCCCTTGTCGTTGCCAAAGGCCACGATCTCGTCGGGGCCGGTGAGGAACTCGGTGACGCCGGGAACGCCGTGAACGCCCACCTTTTCGGCTGCTTCTCTGGCACTGATCTTGTCGCCCATGACTTCGATAGCGGCTGGGGGCGGACCAATAAAGGTGACACCCTTCTCGGTTATGGCCCGGGCAAAGTCGGCGTTCTCCGAGAAGAAGCCGTAACCGGGATGGACCGCCTGGGCGCCCGACTTCTCAATTGCATCAAGGATGGCGTCGGTATTCAGGTAGCTCTCGGCGGCCGTTTGGCCGCCCAGGGCGAAGGCTTCGTCGGCGATTCGAACATGGAGCGCTTCGCGGTCGAGCTCGGAGTAGACGGCGACGGTGGATATGCCGAGTTCTCGACATGCCCTGATGACGCGAACTGCGATTTCGCCCCGATTGGCCACGAGGACCTTGTCGAAGGGCGGCTTCGGGAGTGAAGGAGGATTCTGCACGGACGTATGGTTAGCCGAGATGACCACATCTTGGGAAGTTTCTGGCGCTCCAAATACCCGATTTTCTTCCATTTCTCTCATCACGGAGACGGGCTCCACCAACAAGGACCTCCTTGACGCTGCCCGCGATGGAGCGGCAGAGGGGAGGGTCCTGGTCACCAACCACCAAACAGCGGGTCGAGGAAGGCAGGGCCGGGAGTGGATCGATGAGCCTGAATCGTCATTGCTCTGCTCGGTTCTGCTCCGGCCTGATCCCCGCTGGGCACCACTGATTCCGCTGGCAACAGGGGTCGCCCTTGTTCGAGCGGTGAGGTCCGAAGCGGCATTGTCTAGCGAGACCGCGGTTGGTCTGAAATGGCCAAATGACGTGCTGGTGAGCAGCGGAACCGAGACCATCGAACGAAAACTGGCCGGAATTCTGGCTGAGGCCGCCACTCATCCCGAGACTGGCTTCGTCGTCGTCGTTGGTTTCGGCATGAACCTTCGTTGGACACGGCCCCCACACGCTGAGGTGGCGGACAAAGCCATTGATTTGGCCACCGCAGGCACGAAACGGGTCGATCGAATCGACCTTTTGAGGGTTGTTCTCCGAGAATTGGAGGAGCTACTCGGTCTTCTCGAAGACGATAAGAGCGACGTAGTGCTGGCGACCTACCGCCAGGAATGCCTGACGATCGGCCGAAAAGTACGATTCCAGACGGGGCCGGTCGACGATCCAGGTGAGGTATTTGGACAAGCCATTGGTATCGATACAAGCGGCGCGCTACTTGTCGCTCAAAGCGATGGTTCCACCGAAACGCTGACCGCCGGAGATGCTCACCACTTGTCCTGATGTGGGTGATATTGCCCGGTCAAACGACTCATGTCGGTGGGCCCGATGGCCGATGGGTAACGGACATGTCGAAGCACCTTCATTCCTCCCCCCGTCTCGGCCGACGCGGGCTCGTTGTCGCCTTTGCCGCTGTTGGGCTGTTGGCAGCATCCGTTAACCCAGTCGTTGGACAGGAAACGCAAGACTCGACTCCCTCAACCACCGCGCCCCCAACCACTGCGGCGCCGACGACCTCACCGGAAACGACGGCTGCGCCGTCGACCGAGGCTCCGACAACTGCTCCGTCGACCACCGCGCCGGTGGACGACGGTAACGAAACGACCGAAAGTACCGACGACAGCGGCCAACCGACGACGACGCTGGCAACCGAAGAGGGCAGCGAAGAAAAGACCGTTGCCACCGACGAAGACGGAAATCCGATCATCGACATCGAGGACCCGGGGTCGCACGAAGAGTCCTTCGAAACACCACCCGAGGTTGATGTCACCGTGCCGCCGCCCGAAGACCCCGATGGCCGCTATCAGGGCCAAGGTGGTTATCAGGCCGAGCAGGTTCTGGTGAGCAGCGTCAACGAAGCCAGAGTGAAGCTGGCGGCTGCCGAGGAAGAGCATCTGCGGGCTGTCTCGGTTGTCAAGACCTTCCGCCTGCGACTTAAGCGCCTCCAGGCTGAGCAGCTTGAACTCGACGAAGAGACCACGGCCAACTTGATTCTTCTGGAAGAAGCCGAACTCCGTCTACGAGCCAGAGCGCTCTCGGCGTTCGTGCGCGGTGGCACCATGCAGGTCGGCGACGCCGTTGACCCCGAGGGTGCTCTTGACTTCGAAGCCCAACAGACCATCGCCGACATCGTGTTCGAAGATGACGATGAGCTGATCCGGGACTACCAGGAGACGCGAGACAACCTCGGTCGCGACGCTTTGAGCCTTTTCGACAGGACGCGGACCGTGGCCGATTCGCTCGCGAATGCCGAGAGCGACATCGTCGACCTGGTTGCCGACATTGAACAGGCCCAACGAGAACTCGAGGCCTTCGAAGCCGGTTCGCAGATCTATATCTCAGGCGTGGTCTTCCCGATCCAGTGGCCCTATGAGGTGCCGCTGATCGACAGCTGGGGATTCCCCCGCATGACGGGAACCTCCGACGAGCACTGGCACGAAGGCATTGACATCTTTGCTCCCACCGGGACCCCGCTGCTTGCCACCGAACGAGGCATCGTGACCCGAATCGGGTCTGGCCGTCTCGGTGGTATGCGCCTCTGGTTGCGAGGCGAATCAGGCACCGACTGGTACTACGCCCACCTCTCAGGCTTCGCTCCGGGTCTCACCGAAGGTCAGGTGGTCGAGGCCGGCGACGTCATTGGCTACGTGGGCAACACCGGTAATGCGGTCGGAACCCCGCCTCACCTTCATATGCAGGTGCACCCCAACGGTGGCGAGCCGGTGAACCCCTACCCGCTGCTCTTCGTTGTCTCCACCAACGAGTTGGCCGAAGCCGGGATCGAGCCCTAGACGGCTCGGGCTGCGTAGCGCTGCCCGTTGCGGTCGAGGGCCACATCAATTCCGAACACGGTTGAAAGCAGGGCAGCATCGAGCGTGTCGGCTATCGGACCCGATGACACCTTCTGGCCGTCCCGGATGGCAAGAAGATGCGTGGTTGTTGGAGGAATGTCCTCAACGTGATGGCTGACCAACACCGTGGCCGGGCCGTTCTCGGCTTGGGCTAACGCCGACAGCGCAGCCACCAACTCTTCCCGGCCAGTGAGGTCAAGGCCGGCTGTTGGCTCGTCGAGCAGTACCAGTTCAGGATCGTTTACCAGAGCCCGAGCCAACAATGTGCGTTGACGTTCCCCCGAGGAGAGGGTGCCGAAGGTACGCGCCTCGTAGCCGTCCAGACCAACCCGACCCAGTGCCACGAGGGCTCGGTCTGTGTCCTCGTCGGTGTAGGTGTGCCACCACGGCTCGAGGGCGCCGGTCCGCCCGCATCGGACGATCTCCTCTGTTGTGAGTCGGCTCCGGAGTTGATCAGCGAGACTGGCCGAGGCCAAACCCACTCTGGCCCGGAGCGGACGGATGTCGACTCGTCCCAGCTCGTGACCGAGGAGTCGAACAACTCCTCCCGAGGGGTGGAGTTGAAGACCGGCCAGCCGCACCAGGGTGCTTTTCCCGCTGCCGTTCGGTCCGATGAGAACCCAATGCTGATCGGAGCTGACAGTCCAGTCGAGCTCGGCCAGAATCCGCTTGCCATCGAGCGTGACGCTCACCGCAGTGAGTTCCAAGAGTGGATCATCCATCGGGCTGCGACGGTAGTCGGTACGATGGCCGGTGCCCATGGACATTGCTCTCGGTCTTTTGGTCATGTTGCTGCTGGTTGCAGCCAACGGGTTCTTTGTTGCGCTCGAATTCGCCCTGTTGGCGAGCGACCGCTCGAATCTGAAAGTGAAAGCCGACAATGGCTCTCGCACCGCCCGGGTCGTTCTGGTCGCCCTGCAGCGGATCTCGTTCTACCTGTCCGGGGCGCAGCTTGGTATCACGGTTACCAGTCTTGTTCTTGGCTTCCTGGCCAAGCCACTGGTCGGAAGGCTGATAGATCCCTTCATTGAGCGAGCCGGTGGGACACCGAGCTCAACGCTGTCGGTCATTGTCGCCATCCTGATTGCCACGGTGTTCCAGATGGTGGTTGGCGAGCTGATTCCGAAAAACGTGGCCATCGCCGCCCCCGAAAAAGTGGCCCAGGCGATCACACCACTGGGGCGGGTTGTCTTTCTCCTTTTGTCGCCGGCAATCCGGTTGTTCAACGGCGCCGCCAACTGGGCGGTGCGGCTGCTCGGCATCGAACCTCAGGAAGAGTTGGCGTCGAGTCGGTCGTTGGACGAGATCGAGTATCTGATCGTCTCGTCGGCTGCCACCGGTTCGCTCCGGCCCGACGAGCTCAGCCTGCTCCAACGAACCCTCCGGTTCGGTGACAAGACGGCGGCAGAGGCACTCACCCCGCGAGTCCATATCGAGGCTGTTCCTGAATCGTCAACGGTCGGCGATTTGTACGACCACACCGAGCTCTCCGGTCACAGCCACTATCCGGTCTACGGCGAGGATCTCGACGACATTCGCGGCGTCGTGTCGGTCACGTCGTTGTTCGACCTACCCGTCAACCAACGCCGCACGACCTCGGTGACCGACTTAATGACCGAGGCCCACGCCGTCCCTGAGACTCGAGATCTGATGGACCTTCTCGACGACTTCAGGGCGCTGGAAGCGGAGCTACTTATTGTGGTCGACGAACACGGAGGCACTGACGGAATCATCACCCTCGAAGATGTACTGGAGGAGATAACCGGCGACATCGACGACGAGTACGACCTCGACGACGCTCTCACCGTGGTCCGCGCCGGCGTGTCCGTGGTCGCCGGAACTCTCAACGGCGACGAGGTGCGAGACCTGTCCGGTTTCGACATGCCCGAGGGCGACTACGA
>CALHBU010000036.1 GCA_937930655.1 uncultured Acidimicrobiales bacterium
CTGCTGGCCTTTGTTGGCTTTCTGCTCATGCTGGTTTGTGCTCTTGGCTTTGAGCGAAACCTTCGACTGATGGGCCGAGCCGGCCTTCAGCAAGTGTCGACCGCTTTCCGATCGGCCAATCCTGCGACTCGAAACGCCGACGAGGGCGACGAGACCTAGCAACCGAAACCTAGTAGCCGAGACCCAGTAGCCGAGAGCTGCTGACTAGGTGCCCGCCAACAACCGACGTTTGGTTGGTTGAAGCAGTCGGCGAGGATCAAGGTCGGTGAGCCAGTTCCGCCACCACGACTCCCGTTCGTAGACCACGGTGCGTATCTCGGCGGCTGCCGTTTCGGCGGCGGTAACCGTGGACTCAGGTACCACCGGCGCATAACGAGCCACCGTCGCGGCGTTGCCCAACGAGAGGATGGAGTCGCTCGGCAGGCGCATTTCGCTGGCCAGCTTCTCGGTCCACTCCCGTCGAGTACTCGTACTCGGCCGAATCAGACCAAGCCGTTCCAGAGCTTCCGCCGCGTCGGCCCACGCCACTTCGATTCTTTCCGACCCGGTTGTCGCTCGTTGGGCCCGACGAGCTCGTCGAAGTCGATGCCATGCCGGCAAGCCAAGGGCGTACACGACAAGCAGGGTGATGGCCGCTATCCACCGGCTCGAGATGGAGAACCCACTCTCCGAACTCACCACATCGCCGGCCACTAGGTCGTCGCCCAGACCGAGGGCAGGGTCGAAATCGAGATCCTGACCAGCTGGTCCGGCAAGTCCGTTCGGTCCCTCGGTGGTGGTGGTCTCCTGGCCAGGTTGATCGGGCTGAATGAGCGAGTCCTGTTGCGGCTCGATGGTGTTGTACAGCGCATCGGGTTGCCCACGACCCGGAGTCGGTTCGAAGGAAACCCAACCCAACCCGCTGAACCAGACCTCCGGCCATGCGTGGGTCTGCCGACCGGAAACGGCGTACACACCGGGCTGGCCATCGACCGGATCTCCCCAGGTGAACCCCACCGCCACCCGGGCCGGAACGCCGAGATGGCGGGCCATGAGGGCGAAGGTGCCGGAGAACTGCTGACAGAAACCAATCCGTTCGTTCAGGAACTGCTCGATGGGATCGCCCTCTCGGGGCCCAAGACGAATGCTGTAATCGAAGGTCCTGAAATGCTCCTGCAATGCCAGCATTCGGTCGTAGTTGGTGGTGGCGCCAGCAGTGATGGCCTCCGCTTCGCTGCCAAGACGGGGCGTGATGTCATCGGGGAGGGAGAGGTACTGCTCGGCGATGGATGGAGGGACCTCGGTTGGTGCCGCTCGGAGCTCCTCGGCGGTGTACATGGGGAGCACGGAATCGACGGTGTACTCGAGGCCATCACTGGTGGGTCGAGAACTATCGACGGTGAGCGAGCTGGTGTCGGAGTTCCAAGTGACCGGCCCCTCGGAGCCGATGACCCTCGACGGAGCGAAGGCCGCGGGCAGCCAGATGGCTTCGAGAGACTCGATCTTGAACGTCTGCCGGACCGTGACGGTGGTGCCGGCGCTTGGTTTCAGGCCGGGCAGATCGCCGTCTTCTTCTTCGAAGGTGGCACGAGTTGACCAGAAGCCATCCTCGTACTTATCGAGACCAGCCAGCCGCCAATAGGCAGGACGATCAGAGGTGACGGTGAACAGTCGAGTGCTCTGCTGAGTAACGAGGCGATTCTGAATGCTCACATAGGGGCTGACCACGGTGCGCACCGGGTCGCCCTTGTTCCGCCAGGTGTAGATCTCCTCTGCCTCGGCTCCGGGCAATAGCGGCCCTACCAGAGCACCTACCAGCAAGGCCCCAACACCGAACAACGAAGCGTTTCGGGCCAGATCGAGTGGTCCCCGTTGCCGGTCGGCGTTGAGCCACACGCTGTTGTGGGCGAGATCAGTGACTCGTTGGGTGATGGCCCACGCCGCGACAGCGATGGCAAAGACCAGGGTCGAAATCAGGCGCCGTTCCCCCGAACCGAGAACGGCGGAGAAGATGAACAGCAGCGCACCGGGGAGCACCGGTTCGAAGGCCAAGCGGAGCCTGAGCGCACCCCAGTCGGTCAGAAACGCCATCAGCCACGCTGCGATCATGGCGGCGGCAATGAACGGGTCGAGGGGCTCTACCGGAGCTCGAAGTTCGCGGAACTGAAGGAGACCATCGTCGACGAGCTGTCGGAGCGCAGTGATTGACTCGCCAGTGGGGATGAAACCGAAGGTAGAGGTGCCAGGTGCGTAGCGGCTGATGACCAGAATGGAAAGAGCAGCCAGCGAGACGGCGATCGAGACAACGAGCGGAAGTCGCAAGCGTCGAGCCGCCACGGCCAGCGCGGTCGAAAGAAGGGAAGCACCGATCAGCGGGAGTACCGCATCCTGTTCGCCGAAGACTCGGACAAAGCCAAAGGCCGAAGCTGGCACGATGGCTGCTGCTGCCAATTCGAGTCGAGCGGGAGGAGCGGGACTCATCGTGTCCCCACACCGGTGACCACCGAACGCCACTCTTCGGCGAAGTCGGTGCCATCTAGCCCGTCGTGGAAGAGCGTTCCGGCCGGTGCCTCGAAGTCGTTTTGGTGGCAGGCGACGGGAACAACCACACCGAACGTGCGGCGGGCTCGTTCGAGCGCGTTGACGAGATCGGCGTTTGGGTGCCCGGTAATGATCACCATGGTGCCTCCTCGAGCAACCCGGCTGATCTCGTCGACAGTCCGAACAAGCGATGCTGCGCTGGTGGTCTCGAGGAGCGCCAGTTGCTCGTCGACGGCGTCAAGTTCCTGACGGCTTCTGATGTCCGATACCGAACCAGGCGACGTTGTGACGAACCGGAGGGCATCATCGCCCCTCCAGGCGGCGTAGAGGCAGCTGACGGCAGCCGAGCAGGCACGATCGAATCCCTGCTCGTCGAACGATTCGTGCCGACGATCGAGGACAACAGTGACCCGTCCAGTCCGCGGACGCTCATCCTGTCGAACCACTAGTTCGCCAGTACGAGCGGAGGATTTCCAGTGCACACGCTTGAGCTCATCACCCACCACATAAGGCCGGAGCGCAAAGAACTCATCGCCTCCGGTGGCCAGTGCTCGGATGGGCTGGAGATCGGCGGTGGGATCGTGACCGGCGGTGGCATGGAGGACCCCAAGATCCATCAGCTCGGCGTGAACAACCAGGCGGACCTGTCCCGACGCTCGAACGGTGCTGCTGGTGAGCCCCAGCGGGTCGCCGAGCGTGAGGTCGAGGGGCCCAACCTTATGTTCTCCCCGACGATTAGTGGGCAGGCGGTAGGCGATCTGGGCGGTGTCCTGCCGGTTGATGGATGCCAGCAGGAGACTGGCCCCCCGCTCCCCGCCGAGTTGGTCATCGACCCGCAGCACCGGGGTTCGACGCCGGCCCTTGTTGCGAAGTGAGAGATCGATTCGGGCAGGTGTGCCGGCTCGCAAACGGGTCGGTGTGGCCACCCGGCCAACCGCCAGGTCCAGCGAAGAGAGGGCTGTGTACAGCGCGGCGGCAACCAATGCAGCCACACACATTCCGGCCAGGAGATGCATCTCAACCGTGCCGAAGAGACGACCAATCACGAAGCAGACGAGGCCTGCAATGGCGATGCCAATCCCAGCCCGTGTCAGTCGCATCAGACTCGATCGTAGGGCACCGGTATCGATTGCAGTATGTCGCCCACGACCGCATCAGACGTTGTGCCCTGCAGTTGGGCCTCGGGCCGAAGGAGTAGACGGTGGGAGATCACGAACGCGGCTACTGCTTTGATGTCATCGTCAGAGACATATGGTCGGCCTTTCGACGCCGCCCTGGCCCGGCTGACCCGTTGAAGGCTGAGGGTGGCTCGAGGCGACATGCCAAGGCTGATCGCCGGATGCCGGCGAGTGGCCTCGGCCACGTCGATCAAATAGGCCCGAAGCTCGGGGGCCAGATGAACTCCGGTGACCAGCTTGGTCATCGTCTTGACATCGTCGATGGAAAGAACGCTTCCGAGCTGATTGATCAGGCCGTCGGACTCATGGGCGTGAAGAATGGCGAGTTCGTCTTCCCGATCGGGGTAGCCGACTGAGATTCGCATCAGGAAACGGTCGAGTTGGCTCTCGGGCAGTGGATAGGTGCCCTCCTGCTCGATGGGGTTCTGGGTTGCCATCACCATGAACGGTTCGGGAAGGGGATGGGTAATGCCATCGACGGTGACCTGGCTCTCAGCCATTGCCTCCAGCAGCGCCGACTGGGTTTTTGGTGAGGCCCGGTTGATTTCGTCGGCCAGAAGCAGACCGGTGAAGATTGGTCCGGGACGGAACTCGAAGCTGGAATCCTGCCGATTCCAAACGCTCACACCGGTGACATCGGCGGGGAGGAGATCGGGAGTGAACTGGACCCGGCCGAGGTTTGCTCCGACCGACGTAGCAAGAGCCTTGGCCAAGGTGGTCTTGCCAACGCCGGGAATGTCTTCGACCAGGAGATGGCCACCGGCCATCAGACAGAGCAACGCCTGCTCAATGACCTGGCGCTTGCCCCGCACGACCTTTTCGATGTTGTCGCAGACTGCGGAAAAAGCGGCGGCGAACCGGGCGGCGTGTTCCTCTTCCATGGTTCCTGTTTGCGTGGCTGTCACCGTTTGTCTCTTCTCTCTTCAGAGTGCACTGTATTCCGACCAGGTTCGAGGCATCGCCGAAGCTCCGTCGCCCAGCACGAATCATGGGAGGCTAGCGGGCGCGCCACCCACCGTCGGGGTCGGGCTAGTTTGACGGTGATGAATCCGGTAGTGGACCCCTCGAAGGACAAGGTGCTCGCGGTCGACATTGGCGGCACAAAGATGGCTGCCGGAGTGGTCAGCATCGAAGGGGAGTTGCTTGATCGTCGGCAGATCCCCACCCCCAAGGACTGCGCCGGAGACGAGCTCTTTGCCCGCTTGGCCTCGTTGGTTGCCGACTTTGAACCCTTCGACCAGTACGTGGCTTGCGGGGTTGGATGTGGTGGCCCGATGTCGGCGGGGGGCGTTCTGGTGTCTCCGCTGAACATTGTTGGCTGGCGATCGTTTCCATTAGCCGAAGAGCTGCATCGGCTCACCGGACTCGAGACCCGGGTCGACAACGATGCCAAGGCTCTGGCCCTGGCCGAAGGTTGGGTGGGGGCGGCCATTGGCTGTCGCAACTTCCTGGCCATGGTGGTCTCGACTGGCGTAGGTGGTGGCATTGTCCTCGACGGCCGTCTACTCGATGGAGCAACTGGCAACGCCGGCCATATCGGCCACGTGGTCGTCGAACCAGATGGTCATCCATTGCCCGATCACGTCCCCGGCGTACTCGAGGCCGAATGCTCCGGTACCGCAATCGCTTCTCGAACCGGGCATCCCGCAGCCTCGGCGTCGACTGCCGAGATCGAGCGGGTTGGTCGATTGGTCGGCCGGGCTGTCGGCTCGACGGTCAATCTGCTTGACCTTCCGTTGGCGGTGGTAGCCGGATCGGTGGCGCTGGGTTTCGGCGAACCGTTCTTCGTGGCAGCCCAAGCAGAGCTCGATGCAATCTGCCAACTCGACTACAGCCGAGGGGCACGTATCCAACCGGCCGGATGTGGAGATACCGGTCCGCTCATCGGGGCGGCTGCGGTTGGTCTTCGGCATCTGGGACGACCGGTTGGCTTAATCCGTTAGCTGGGGAACTCCCGTTTCCATTCCAGGAAGGTCACCAGATCTTCGCCTCTCATCGGTCCCGAGCCATCGCCGCCATAGGCCGTTTCCAATCGGAAATGCATCCAGCCATTGTCGGGAATCGGCAGAAACGGGGCGCGGCGCCACCAACCCCGAGGGGCAAGCGTGACGACGGTTCTCGCCCCGGTCAACCACAGGTCGGGTCGGCGCCCCAGAGCCAGCACCACACCGGGGCCAAGTATCACTTCGGAATGTCCTTCCAGGAACCGCTGTCAGCACGGGGCTCCTTGGGCAGGCCGAGGACCATCTCTCCGATGATGTTCCTCTGGACCTGGCTGGTGCCAGCGTAAATGGTGCCGGCCCTGGCATTAAGGAACGTGCCGATCCAACTGCCGGATGTCACCGCATCGGCACCCGGAGCGTCGGTGGAGAACGCGCTGCTCGGGAACTTGCCCTCGACGTGCATGGCATCGGCTCCCAGGATGTCCAGCGAGAGTTCGGTGAGCTTGCGGTGGTACTCCGACCAGTAGAGCTTGAAAATCGATGCATCGGGTCCGGGGTGCTCACCGGACAGGAACTTGGTGAGGGTGCGCATGCCGAGAAAGCGCATGATCTCGACCTGGGTATGAGCCCAGGCCAGGCGTTGACGAATTGCTGGGTCGGTGTGCTTGCCCCGACTCTTGGCTAACTCGAAGAGCCGGTCGACCTCGCCCTTGAAAGCCACCGGAGTGGTGGCGGCCGCCTCGCCCCGCTCGAAACCGAGCAGTGTCATGGCGACTGCCCAGCCGCCATTCACCTCGCCGACGACGTTTTCCTTGGGGCACTTGGCATCGGTGAAGAAGACCTCGTTGAACTCCGAGTCGCCGCTGATCATCTTGATCGGTCGTACTTCGACGCCCGGTTGATCCATCTCAACCAACAGGAAGGAGATGCCGCGGTGTTTCGGTGCGTCGGGGTCGGTGCGGGTCAGAACGAAAATGTGATCGGCCAGATGCCCGGCCGACGTCCAGATCTTCTGACCGTTGATATTCCACTCATCGCCATCGAGTTCGGCCTTGCAGCCGAGATTGCCAAGGTCGGAGCCGGCGTTGGGCTCTGAGTAGCCCTGGCACCACAGATGCTCGCCGGAAATAATCTTGGGTAGGAAGTGCTTCTTCTGCTCCTCGGTACCCCACTGGATGATGGTGTTGCCGACCATCTGGATGCTGAACGGATCGTTCGAGCCGCCGGTAGGCACGCCAGCCTTCTGGAATTCTTCGGCCATGATGACCGACTCGAGCTGAGACAGCCCGCCGCCGCCGTATTCGGTTGGCCAGGTGGCTGCCAACAGCGTGTTGTCGCGCAGCACCTCTCGCCATTCCCGCATGAAGGTTTCTGCCGCTTCAGCATCGAGCGCGCCCAGGCCCTGCCAGTCGGCAGGGAGATGTTCCGATAGAAACGCTTGGATCTTCTCCCGGTAGGTCTCGGCTTCTTCGCTGTAGGTGGGCTGCAT
Source organism: uncultured Acidimicrobiales bacterium (assembly GCA_937930655.1). Classification (GTDB taxonomy): domain Bacteria; phylum Actinomycetota; class Acidimicrobiia; order Acidimicrobiales; family SZUA-35; genus JAHECQ01. The sequence goes on from CALHBU010000036.1 coordinate 7,131, forward strand.
AATCGGGGAGTGTACGGCCTGGGGACTGGGTCGAATGACCCTAAGAGATCGGTAAAGGTCAGATGGGGTACCGGTCGATGAAGCCACGGTGAAGGACCTTTTCCCCCGACGGGCTCATCCAGCAAGGCAGGCCCGCCGAGTCGTTGGTGCAACGGGCGGGGCGTTGTATGTCGCCCTGACGGCGTCGATCGGGGTATCGGCCTATCTCGACCAACCGGATGCCGGTGACCAGGAAGGCGACGACACCCAGGGGCAGGCTGTTGACGCCCTTGGTCCATCAGCGTTGGCACTCGATCTCAACGGTGGCGCTACGTCGACCAGCGGCCCCGTGAATCTGGAAGACCCTGCCGTTTGGTCAGGCGAGGTGGCCTCAACGGCGGCCGACGTTGAGACATCGACGACCGCATCGACTGTCCCCGTGGCGTCAACCACCGTTGCTCCGACCAGCAGTGACACGTCAGTCGCTGTGACCCAACCGTCAACCCAACCGCCGACAACGTCACAGCAGCCAACGACAGAGCCGTCGACAGAACTGTCAACGACCCAGCCGCCGACAGAATTGTCGACGACCGAGCCACCGACAACAGAGCAGTCCTCGACCGAGCCTCCAACCACAGCGCCACCGACGAC
>CALHBU010000037.1 GCA_937930655.1 uncultured Acidimicrobiales bacterium
GTTCTCGCCTTCTCAGGAAAGCTCGAAGATTCTTGGCCGTCGCCTCGCCTTCACAACAACGACCATCGCCGCCGAGCCAGGAACGTCCGCCGCCCTGGCGAGACGAGCGCGTCCTGCGGATAGTCGGCCAGTTCGTAGCCATCGTCGTGGTCGGGGGGTTGCTCTACTGGCTGATCAACAACCTGCTCACGAACCTCGACGAGAAGAACATCAGCACCAGCTTCGGAGTGCTTGACCAGCCGACCAACTTCGGAATCCGCGATGATCCCGGATTCGATGACCGCAGCCCAATCTTCCCCAACATGCTCTGGGTCGGCATCAAGAACACGGCCATTTCCACCGTGGTCGGGATCTTCATAGCCGTCATTCTCGGAACGCTCATAGGCATTGGTCGATTGTCGACCAATTGGATTGTCTCCAAGCTCAGCATGCTCTATGTCGAGGCGCTAAGGAACATCCCGGCCCTGGTCATCATCATCTTCTTCGGGTTCGCCATATTTACCTTCGGCCCGTTCCCCAAATTCAACCCGACCAATCTTCCGTGGGAGGGCAGGTTCTTCGGTAGCGAGAGCAACTACCTCATCTTGTCCAACGATCGTTGGGCCGTTCCCTCGTTGACCAAGGACGGCAATGTGGGCATCTTTTGGTTGCTCATGCTGGTGGCGCTGGTTCTCGCCGTGAGCGTCTGGCGGTGGCGCACGAGGGTCAATCTCGATACCGGAGCACCGCATCGACGCCTCCTGCTATCGCTTCTGACACTGCTCGGAGCCGGCCTGATCGCCTTCGTGGCAACCGGCCTTCCCTATCGGATGTCATGGCCCGCTGTTGCCGAGAGCGGACGCACCATCGATGGCGGGTTCGCCACCAACGCTGGCTACATCTCCATTACCGTCGCTCTCGGTCTCTACACCGCCAGCCATGTTGCCGAGATCGTTCGCGGCTCGATTCTGGCGGTGGACAAGGGGCAGACCGAGGCTTCCAACGCACTGGCCCTCTCGGGCTTCCAGCGGTACCGCTTCGTGGTCCTGCCTCAGGCCCTTCGCATTGCACTGCCTCCCACCATCAATCAGTTTCTCAACCTGACCAAGAACACCTCGCTGGGCGCCGCGGTGGCTTACCCGGAAGTCACCGCGCTGACCAAGACGGCCATTGGCAACGGCAAGCCAGCGGTTCAGATGCTGCTGGTGCTCATGATCATCTACCTTTTGTTCTCGTTCTTCTGGTCGGGGATGCTCAACATCGTCAACCGTCGCTTCCAGTTGGTGGGTCGCTGATGGTTGGTGGAGGAGAATTTCCAACGCCGGAGACCATGGCGGTGATGAAGGCGGCCAACGCCGACGTTCCACCCTCGGTCAAGATGCCGCCCGGAGAGTGGGTTCGACGGAACCTCTTCAACTCGGTCCTGAACGCCGTCATCACCGTCGTGTTCCTGCCGTTGGCCGCCTATCTGGCCTATCGGTTCTTCCGCTTCATCTTCGTCACCGGACGGTGGGATCCGGTCGACACCAACCTCGAGTTGTTCATGATCGGGCAGTATCCGCGCCAGGAACGATGGCGGATTGTTGCCCAGATCCTCATGATGAGCGGCGCCGTCGGCATGGCTGCCGGGCTCATGAAGGGGCAGTCCAAAGACACAGCCCTCGAGACCGGCGAGGACTACCTCCAGACGTCGTGGCGTACCTACCTCGGCAGCTACTGGGCCATCGGAGTGTTCGTTCTCACCCTGCTGGTGGCTTTCGTGGATACGCCGGGGCCCTGGCTGTTGGTCATCGGTTCGCTGCTTCTGGCCATCGTCGGTTGGTTCGTCATGTCACTGGTCCCCGGCATGCTCCGTCCCTATGCCTGGTCGATAGTCGGGATCACTGCCTCAGTGAGTTTTCAAATGCTGTCCGGAACCGGTGGTTGGGCATGGTTCTTCACCTCCGCCGCCCTCATCCCAGCGGTCACCCGCCTGATGACCTTCGTTCCCCGCGATCTAGGACTCCCACTAGCAGCTGTTGGTGCCGCGATTGGCCTGGGAACAGTGGGGCTCCGGTTCGGACTCTTCGGCATCATGGTTCTGCTGGTTGGCCTCTATGGCTTGTTGACGGCGCTCCAGGGGGACCGGATCGATGGCGGTCGGGTTGGTCTTTTCATGCTGTGCGGAGTCGTGGTCTATTTCATCTACCGGGCCATCGGTCTCGACGGCATCGACTGGCGGGAGTGGGGTGGCTTCCACCTCAACATGGTGGCCACGGTGGCTGCCATCCTGCTGGCCTTCCCACTCGGTGTGTTGCTCGCCCTCGGCCGACGTTCTGATCTTCCGGTCGTTCGCTATATGTCGGTGGCCTACATCGAGTTCTTTCGGGGCGCGCCACTCATCACCTTCCTCCTAGCCGCCCAGTTCTTCCTTGGCTTCTTTCTCAATACCGCCAGCCCGCTGTCCCTCGTCACCCGTTCCATCGCCGCCCTCACGCTGTTCTCCGGTGCGTATATCGCCGAGATCATCCGCGGTGGGCTGCAGGCCGTCCCGAAGGGTCAGATCGAAGCGGGGCAGGCCCAGGGGTTGAGTCAGGCCAAGATCATGCGGCTGATCGTGATGCCCCAGGCGCTTCGGGCCGTCATCCCGGCCATGGTCGGCCAGTTCATCTCGTTGTGGAAGGACACCACCCTCTTCAGCATCATCTCACTTCCGGAGTTCCTCGATGTCCGGAACCTGGTGCACGGCCAAGCCGACTTCCGGGGGTTCGGCATTGCCGAGACTCTTACCTTTGTGGCGTTCGGCTTCTGGGCCATCGCCTTCAGCATGTCCCGAGAGAGCCAACGACTGGAGCGACGCCTTGGCGTCGGCCAGCGTTGATACTGAACGACGCCTGGGAGCAGGCCAACGATGACGGTGGTAACGAGATGAGGGCAGTAGGGCCATGGCGACAGTAGATAGTGACGCAACCAACATCGGTGGCCGGGAGGTCATGATCGAGGTGGCCGGAATCGACAAGTTCTTCGGTGAGTTCCAGGCCCTCAAAAACATCGACATGTTGGTCGGCAAACAGGAAGTCGTTGTGGTCATCGGACCATCAGGTTCCGGTAAGTCGACACTCATTCGCTGTATCAACCGGCTGGAGAAACACGACCGGGGGCGCATCGTCGTCGACGGCATCGAATTGTCCGAGGATGTCCGCAACATTCAGGAGATCAGGCGGGAGACCGGCATGGTCTTCCAGTCGTTCAACCTCTTCCCGCACCTCACGGTTCTGGACAACATCACGCTTGCTCCCCGTCAGGTGCGCCGGATACCGAAGGCCGAAGCCGAAAATACGGCCATGGAGCTCCTGGAGCGGGTTAAGATTCCCGATCAAGCTCGCAAGTTTCCCGGTCAGCTCTCTGGCGGTCAGCAGCAACGGGTGGCCATCGCCCGGTCGCTGGCCATGAACCCAAAGGTCATGTTGTTCGACGAGCCGACGTCGGCCCTGGATCCGGAGATGATCAAGGAAGTGCTGGACACCATGCAGG